>QLTX01000040.1 GCA_018725175.1 Candidatus Psychracetigena formicireducens | reverse complement strand
AGGGGTCAGTCCAACATTATTTTTCTTATATTAGGACCATTCTTGAAATCAAAAATAATAAATGAGGTCAACTCTATTTTTTACTCTATTTTTATTGAATATGGTCATGGCGAGCTTATTAAAGGCGTTTAAGTCTTAAAAGCGGAGACCCTGCATCCCCCGATTAAGGACTTCGAGGGCAGGCAAGTTCAGGGTGACAAGTGGGGTGGGGAAAAGATGAGATTTCCGAGATGATAGATAAATGAAAATATTTATTGCCTAAAAATCTTCAATATAGTATAATTTCTAATGAAATTAACACCCATAAGGGAGGCAATTTAAGAATGATTGTTATAACACCTGATAATTTTAATAAAGAGGTGTTGGAGTCTAAAGTTCCAGTTGTTCTTGACTGTTGGAGGCCTGGATGCCACATCTGCGAAGAATTAGAACCCCAGGTAGAAGAGTTAAATAAGGAATATGCAGGAAAAGTTAAATTCGCTAAGTTAAATGTTAGCGACTATAGAGCTTTTGCCCTGGCTAACCTGGAAAAGAAAGTAATGTTTCCTACCTACTACTTTTTCGTTAAGGGAGAGATTATAGATAAGCTATATGGCACAGAATGTTCTCTCAGCACCATTAAAGCCAAAGTAAAAAAGGTTCTGGAATTAAGCGAAGTAAAAGAGGTTTCTAAATTTCTGGATTTGAAGTTCAACTATTTTTATATTAAAGAAGTTAAGTTCGGTTCTAAGACTGAAATAAAGGAGGGAGTTTTATTTATTAATTCAGAAGAGCTTACCAGTAAAATTTTGGAAGACCCTCGCATTAAAACTGTAGTTTTGGACATCGCTTATCCTGGAGAATCGGTTAGAATTATGCCAGTTAAAGATGTAGTAGAACCAAGAACCAAAGTTAATGGTGGAAAAGGTTACTTTTCGGGTGTGCTGGGAGAACCTCAACCTGTTGGTGAAGGTATAACCAATGCATTAAAAGGTGTGGGAGTGGTAACTGTTGGTAAAATGGTTGCCTTTCAGGAAGGCATAATAGATATGAGCGGACCTGGTGCACAATATTCCATATTTTCCAGGAATATTAATATCTGTCTGGTCATTGAGCCAGTTGAGAAGTTAGAAAGATATGCTCATGAAGAAGCCTTAAGGCTCGCTGGTTTCAAAACTGCCAACTACTTAGCTGAAGCGTCGGTTAATCTGGAACCCTGCGAAGTTAAACATTATGTTAGAGAGCCTATGGTTTATTTATCTCAAAAATATCCTGATTTACCAAAAGTAGGATATGCAAAGCTTATTCTTGCTCAGGGATTATTACACGATACCTATGTTTACGGGTTGGATGCCAAAAAGATGATAACCACGGTTATGGAGCCTATGGAAGCAGTTGACGGAGCAATTGTAAGCGGAAACTGCGTTTCTGCTTGTGATAAAAGCACTACCTACCACCATCAAAACGACCCGGTGATTTTTGAACTGTTGGAAAAACACGGGAAAGAGGTTAATTTTATTACCACCATATTAGCCCCTGAAGGGGTAACCCTGGAAATCAAAAAACGTTCTACTTATATGGTTGGAAAAATAGCTAAATCTCTTGGTCTTGACGGAGCTGTAGTAACCCAGGAAGGTTTTGGTAATCCGGATACTGATTTAATGCTTGCTTGCAGGAACCTGGAAAGAAACGGTATCAAAACGGTTTTAATAACCGATGAATATGCTGGAAGAGATGGTTCTTCTCAGTCTTTAGCTGATGCTACCCCCGAGGCTACTGCAGTAGTAAGCTCAGGAAATGCTAATGAGCTAATTACTATTCCGCCTATGAAAAAAATTATTGGAAATAAAGAAACAGTTAAGGTAATCGCTGGAGGATCTGATGACTCTTTAAATCCCGACGGGAGCATGACAGTAGAACTGCAAGTCTTTGTTGGAGCTACCAATCAACTTGGTTTTACTTATCTTTCCGCGAAAACCATTTAGGAGGTCATTATTAAATGGGAAAATTTGAAGGTAAGAAATTTTGTGCTGTTGGAGAACGCGACGGGATTCCCGGCCCTGCTTTAGCAGAGTGCCTGAATTCCCTCGGTGGGGAAGTAGTATTTATTACTTCCGAGTGTTTTGTCTGAACGGCTGCCGGTTCAATGGACTTAGAAAATCAGGGAAGGATTAAAGAAATTGCCGAAAAATATGGTCAGGACGAAGTAATCGTGGTTTTAGGCAACGCTGACCCAGGTGGAGCAGAAGTTTTTGCTGAAACCGTGACCATCGGCGACCCTTCTTATGCAGGTCCATTGGCTGGAGTCTCGTTGGGACTCCCCGTATATCATATTTTTGAATTAAAAAGTGAAGTTGACCCTTCAGTCTGGCAGGAAAATGTGGAAATGATGGAATTGGTTCTGGATGTTGAAGGGCTGGTTAATTCCATCAAAGAAAGACGAGAAAAGTACAGCAAATATAGTATACCGGTATAGGAGGCTGATTAATGGAAAAGATCAGAGTAGTTCATTATATCAACCAATTTTTTGGCGGAATCGGTGGAGAAGATAAAGCAGGTTTAGAGCCTTTGGTAAGAACTGGGAAAGTAGGACCCGGAATTGCCCTGCAAAATATTCTGGGTGAAGAATACGAGATTGTAGCAACTATTATCTGTGGTGATAACTATTTTGTAGAAAATCTTGAGAAAGTTAAACCGGAACTATTGAAACTTATTAAAGATCATAATCCCCAAATCTTTTTTGCAGGTCCAGCGTTTAATGCTGGAAGGTATGGAATAGCCTGCGGAACTATCTGCGAAGTGGTGCAAAAGGAACTGGGAATTCCGGTGGTTACCGGTGTTTTCTCGGGTAGCCCAGCGGCTGAAATGTTTTATCGGGATCTTTATCTGGCAGCCACCGCTGATTCAGCTCGGGGAATGGAAGAAGCAGTTAGAAGGATGGTTAACCTGGGTGTTAAACTTCTGAAGAAATTACCTATTGGTGACCCTGAAGTTGAGAACTATATTCCTCGCGGCATCAGGCAGAATATTTTCAGTGAAGATTTGGGTGCTAAAAGAGCTGTGGCTATGTTAGTAAAAAAACTGGCAAAAGAACCTTTTAAAACAGAGTATCCTATGCCTTCTTTTGACAGGGTTCCACCTGCTCATCCCCTGGAAAGTTTATCAGAAGCTATAGTTGGACTTACTGGATGTGGTGGTATTGTGCCCAAGGGTAATCCTGACAGAATTGAAGCTTCCAGCGCCTCTAAGTATGGAACCTACAGTATTGCAGGGATTTCTGACCTAACTGGGGAGAGATTTGAATCTGCCCATGGAGGCTACGACACCACCTATGCTAACGAGGATCCTGATAGGGTTCTGCCGGTTGATATTCTCAGAGACCTGGAAAAAGAAGGTAAAATTAAAAAACTGCATGATATTTTCTATAGTACTGTAGGTAATGGTACTTCTGTAGAAAATGCCCGAAGATATGGACAGGAAATTGCCCAGAAGTTTAAAGATGCAGCGGTCAATGCAGCTATTGTAACCTCTACCTGAGGGACCTGCACGCGTTGCGGCGCAACGCTGGTTAAAGAAATTGAAAGAGCAGGTATTTCCACGGTGCACATAGCAACCGTGGTGCCTATTTCTCAAACTGTTGGTGCTAACAGAATTGTTCCTGCAGTAGCTATCCCTTATCCCTTAGGTGACCCCAGGTTAACTAAGGAAGAAGAATATAAGCTGCGTAGAAAAATTGTGGAAACAGCTTTAAAAGCTGTAACTACCCATATAGACACACAAACGGTTTTTGAGGTAAAATAATAGCATTAAGTCTGAGAATTGTATTTTGTTTTAAACTAATAATATAACAGGGGAGGTGTATAAACCTCCCCTTTTACTATGGAGGTAATTTAGATATGAAACCGGTGGTAAAAGGAGTGGCACTTTCCTTATTTCATGTTCCCACTCTGATGGCTTATTATGGGAACGTTCCCTATTATGAAAGGGTGTTTAAGCCTGATTCTGAATATTTATCTAAACTCTCTTCAACTTTAAGAACATATGATGAAGCGGTAAAATACCCCCCAAACCAGGTGTTTATTGGAAACTATTCGCCCGAAGAGCTGAGAAAAATTAAGAGGCCCTGGTTGATAAATGAAAATTTAACAGCAAATAGGGAGGGGGAGTTTGGAGAAATATTTAATGAATTGGAGTTTTTTGGTTGGTTAAAAATTGCAGATTCTTTTGAATTGGTGTGGTTGGAAAAAAACTTTTTAGTTCAGGTAAAAGAAATTATTTCCAGGCATTCTTTATTTTATCAATCTGACCTGAAGGATTTAGGTGAAGGTAAGGAACTCTATGAAATAAAAGCAGAATTAGCCAAAGGCGGTGCAGTTCCGTTATTTTATGGTTTGGAAATAATTGGATGTGTTAGGAATGGACATGCTTATGATGAAAACCTGAAAGGCTACCCGCTTCTGGAAAAGTTAGCTAACAAAGCTTCCTCGGTGGTAGTTTTAAGGCAGGTTATTAGTAATTGTGCTATGGAAGCTAAATCTATTGATTTCATCATTGAATCTTCTGAAGAAGCGGTGGGAGATATGTTTCAACCTGGAGGTGGAGACTTAGCTAAAGCCATTGCTGAAAAAGCTCAATGCCTTAATGCCAATGGAGTTGATGTTCGGGCATTTTGTGCCGGACCAGCAGGCGCTATAATCATAGCATCTTCCCTGGTTAAATCAGGACTGTTTAAAAATGTGGTGGTTATTGGAGGTGGTTCGGTACCCAAATTGGGAATGAACTCCCGGGAGCATGTAGCTAAAGGTTTAACACCCTTAGAAGATTGCCTGGGAGCGGTAGCGGTACTTATTTCTGAAGATGACGGTATATCACCGGTGATAAATCTTGATTCCGTGGGCAGGCATAAAGTCGGGACTGGGTCTTCACCCCAAGCAATCACTACTGCCCTGGTTTCAGACCCTCTAAAAATGTTGGGACTAAATTTTACTGATGTAGATAAATATGCTCCCGAACTTCATAACCCTGAAATTACCGAGCCAGCAGGAGCAGGTGATGTTCCCCTGGCTAACATCAAAATGATTGCCGCTTTAGCCACCATGCAGGGCGAGATAAAGCGAGACCAGATGGATAGGTTTATCGTTGAGAAAGGTATTGTTGGCTTTTCCCCAACCCAGGGACATATTCCTTCAGGGGTACCTATTCTGGGTTGGGCAAGGAAAGAGATTCTTATAGATAACTGGAAGAGAGTAATGGTAATTGGAAAAGGAAGTTTGTTTTTGGCACGGATGACTAACCTTGCTGAAGGGTTTTCTTTCCTGGTAGAAAAGAATGAGCCAGTTACAGAATTAACACAACCAACAACTCTGAGCAGGGAGTATATCAGGGAGGTTATAATTGAAGTTTTACAGGAAATGTCAGGTAAATTTGGAGGGTGATGTTGGTGGATAAAAAGGATTTAAGAAAGATTATAGTTGAAGAACTTAAACAGGTTATTGATAATATAAAGGGGGATAAGATTTCCCGGGCATGCATAGGCTTAACTCTGGAAGGCAGTGAACTCGGTCCCAGGGAGCTTATCAGGGGAGCCGAGGAGGCTGTCAGGGATAAGCCTATGCTGGAAGTTGTCCTGGTTGGTTCTCAGAATTATGGTTCACCATTAGCTTTTTTTAAAACCGGTGAAACTCTTAAAGAGTGTCATAAAGAAATGGAATTATTATTAGATGAAGGTGAGATAGATGGCGCAGTGACCCTTCACTATGATTTCCCCATAGGCGTAACCACAGTAGGTAGGGCGATAACTCCCGGAAGAGGCAGGGAAATTTTTATTTCCTCCACTACCGGAACTTCAGCTATTAATAGGGTGGAAGCTATGATTCTAAATGTTATCTATGGAGTGGCTATCGCTAAATCCCATGGCATAGAAATGCCTACAGTGGGAGTGTTGAATATTGAGGGCGCTAGAATAGTGGATAAAGCTATAAACGATTTAATCAAGGCTGGTTATCCCATTCAGTCAGGTGTCTCTTTGAGGTCTGATGGCGGGATGGTATTAAGGGGAAATGACCTATTAGCCGGTGGGGTGGATGTAGTGGTAGGTGATTCACTGACTGGCAATATCCTGATAAAGATATTTTCAGCCTTTAATACCGGGGGAGATTACGAAGGCATAGGCTATGGGTATGGTCCAGCAACCGGAAAAGGATACAAAAGAAAGGTAGCAATAATTTCTCGGGCTTCTGGCGCACCGGTAGTAAAAGGAGCTTTATTGGATATGTTTCAATGTCTCAGGGGAGATTATAAAAAGAAGGTTGAAGATGAGTTGTTAAAAGCTGAAAAAGCAGGTTTAAGGGAAATAATTGGAAAGTATTCTTCCACCCTCATAGAGAAAAAAGTTGAACCCCTTAAAAAGGTGGTAAAGCCTAAACCTGTTGATGAAGAGATACCAGGAATTGATGTTTTAATGATAGACGATGCGGTGGTAGTTCTTCTAAATGAAGGAGTTTATGCAGAAGCCTGTATGGGTTGCACCGGGCCAGCGGTAAGGGTCAGCAAAGAAGACAAAGAGAAAGCATTAAAATTATTAAAAGATAAAGAGATACTTTAAGTTCACCGTTTAATAATAGTTATTTAAATAATACTTAAACCTATTACCAGTGAAACACCGATTAATACTTAATTTCTTTTACAATACTAACTGTTATTTTGGTTGACCAAGTTCGCTGGTAATGTTAAAATAAACAAGTCATAATAATATTATTTTTGAGAGGTAATATGAGACGATTAGTACAAGGTAATGAAGCTTGCGCTCAGGCAGCCATTAAGGCTGGGCTAAGCTTTTTCGCAGGATATCCCATAACTCCCTCTTCTGAAATTGCTGAAGTTATATCCCGTTATCTTCCCTATAAGAGAGGTATTTTTATGCAGATGGAAGATGAGATTGCCAGTATAAATGCCATAATTGGGGCTGCACTGGCAGGGGCGCGGGTTATGACAGCCACCTCCGGCCCAGGATTTTCCCTTATGCAGGAAGGAATTGGTTATGCAGTTATGGTTGAAGCACCTATCGTGCTGGTAAATATTCAAAGAGGCGGACCCAGTACAGGTTTACCCACTGAAGTTTCGCAGGGTGATTTAATGCAAAGCAGGTGGGGAAGTCATGGAGATTTTCTTTGCATAGTTTTAAGTCCATCATCCGTACAGGAGATGTATGAATTAACCTATGAGGCTTTTAATCTTGCTAAAAGATTTAGGGCACCAGTGATAGTTTTATCAGATGAAGTTGTGGGCCACCTGAGGGAAGGGGTAGATTTTGATAATATCTCTTTATCACCAATAGTAGAACGGCTTAAACCAGAAGTCCCACCTGGTAGTTACTATCCTTTTGAACCCTCTTTTAATGGTGTCCCTCCCCTTCCTGAATATGGAACAGGTTATAGATTTCATGTTACTGGCTTATTTCATAACTATAAAGGTTTCCCAACCAGCGACAAAAAAGAGATCTCTAATCTTATGGATAGGTTGCAAAATAAAATCAAGCACCATATTAAAGAATTTTTCAAATTAGAAGAATATCAAACAGAAGATGCCGATATTCTTTTCGTTTCTTACGGGATAACTGCTCGGTCAGCCTTGGAAGCGGTAAATATTTTACGCAGACAGGGTATTAAAGCGGGGAACTTGAAGTTGATTACCCTTAACCCCATTGATGAAGAAGTAATTTCCAGCATCCTTGAGAATCGGGAGATGATTTTTGTAGCAGAGTTAAATATGGGACAGCTGGTGCTGGACATTAAAAGGTTAGGCTGTAAAAACAGTATCTATGCCATAAATCGCTATGATGGAGACATACTAACTCCCCAGCAATTAGTTGATGAAGTTAGGAAAAGAATTCAGGTAGGAGCAGGAAACTAATGAAGATAAAAGATTATTTGAGGACCGATTTTTTTCCTAATGTTTGGTGTGCTGGCTGTGGTAATGGTATTGTATTACGCTCAACCCTGGAAGCAATTAAATCCTTAGAAATACCCAAAGATGAAATAGCTATGGTTTCCGGGATTGGTTGTTCGTCAAGAGCTACCGGTTATGTTGATTTTCATACAATTCATTCACTTCATGGTCGGGCTATTCCTGTAGCTATAGGAGTTAGAGCCGCTAAACCTAATATGAAGGTCTTGGTAATAACCGGTGATGGCGACTGCTCTTCTATCGGTGGGAATCACTTAATTCATGCTGCCCGTAGAAATATTGATTTGACGGTGATTGTTTTTAATAACGAGATTTATGGAATGACCGGTGGTCAGGTATCTCCTACCACTCCCTATGCTGCTCGGACTACTACCACTCCTTTAGGTAACCCTGAGAAGTCCTTTGATATCTGTTCACTGGTGATGGGTGCTGGAGCCACCTTTGTTGCCAGAGGGACAGTATTTCATGTTCACCAGTTGATAAAATTTATAAAAGAGGCAATTAATCATAAAGGGTTTTCTCTCATTGATGTGGTAACACCCTGCCCGGTATATTATGGCCGTATGAACAGGTACGAAGATGGGATAACCATGATAAAAGAAATCAAAGAAAAGGCTGTTACAGTTGAAAAAGCCCGTTCTTTAAGCGAAAATGAACTTGAAGGTAAGACAGTCATAGGTCTTTTGAAAAAAGAAGAAAAAGATGAGTTTCTCCAGAGCTATCTATCATTTTATAACACCAAAAAGGAGGCCAGTGATGGTACAGCAGTTTAGATTTGGCGGTACCGGTGGCCAGGGTATTGGGGTAATGGGAGTCGTTTTTGCAGAAGCAGGAGTGCTGGAAGGCAAAGAAGTAGCCTTTTCGCAGTCCTATGGTCCTGAAGCTCGCGGTGGAGCCTCTCGCACTGATGTAATTTTCAGTGATTCCTACATTTATTATCCGAGGGTCACCCAGCCAGATTTTATGGTTATGCTCAGCCAGGCATCCTTTGATAGGTATGTGAAAAAGAACGGTTCTAATAGCGTAACTATTGTTGATGACTTCATTGATACCGATGAGGTAGAAGGAGTTTCTATTATAAAAGTGCCCATAATTGATACTACTTTAAAGGAGTTTAAGAAACCTGTTTTTTCTAACTTTCTGGCTCTGGGAGTTCTGGCAAAAATTTCCCAATCCTTAAGCTGTAAAAGTTTGGAGGAGGCTGTAAAGAGAAGAATGGGAGGCAAATACTTAATTGAAAATTTAAAAGCCTTGAGTATTGGCTTTGAATTGATTAATAAATAATAATTTTCAGGAGGTTTAAAAATGTCCGACAAATTAAATCCCTTTGAAATGGCGCAACAGCAAATTGATAATGCTGCGTCAATTTTAGGTTTAGAACAGGGTATTCATGAGATACTCCGTTGGCCTAAAAGAGTGCTTTATGTCAACATCCCTGTAAAAATGGATGATGGTAGTATCAAAGTTTTTAAAGGATACAGAGCTCAGCATGTAGATGTGTTAGGGCCTTATAAAGGTGGTCTTCGTTATCACCCTGAGGTATGCATGGATGAAACTATTGCTCTTTCCCTCTGGATGACTTTTAAATGCGGGGTTGTTGGTCTTCCTTATGGGGGAGGAAAGGGTGGCATTACCTGCAATCCAAAAGAACTTTCGCTTGGTGAATTGGAAAGATTAAGCCGTGGTTATGTCCAGGCTATTTTTCCAATCATAGGACCAGAGAAAGATATTCCAGCCCCTGATGTTTACACCACTCCCCAAATAATGGCCTGGATGATGGACGAATTTAGCATGCTTAAGGGTTATTATTCTCCCGGCGTAATTACCGGTAAGCCGGTAGCGGTTGGAGGTTCTTTGGGAAGAAATACCGCCACCGCCACAGGAACGGTAATTACTATAAGAGAAGCGCTTAAAAGTATGGGAAAGAGTTTTAGAGAGGTAACCGTGGCAATACAGGGTTATGGAAATGCTGGATTTTTCGCTGCCAAGTTTGTTCATGAAAAAGGTGCTAAACTTGTAGCAGTAAGTGATTCCCGGGGAGGAATCCTGAACAAAGAAGGATTTGACCCCTACAAAGTTTTTGAACATAAGGAAAAGACTGGCTCGGTAGTAGATTATCCCGGGGCAACTACCATTACCAATGAACAGCTCCTGGAGCTACCGGTGGATGTTTTAATACCCGCAGCCCTGGAAGGAGTTATAACTAAGGCTAACGCCCATAATGTTAAAGCAAAGATCATCGGAGAAGCAGCTAATGGACCAACTACCCCGGAAGCTGATGAGATTCTCTATAAAAATGGTGTGTTTATGCTCCCTGACATTCTGGCGAGCGCTGGAGGAGTCATAGTTTCCTATTTTGAATGGGTTCAAAACTTAACCAATTATTACTGGACACAGGAAGAGGTAGACATAAGACTTGACGAGAAAATGACGGCGGCCTTTAAGGCAGTATTGGAAGTTAGTAAGCAGTATAAAGTTGACATGAGAACCGCAGCTTATCTTCATTCTATCAAGAGATTGGCTGAAGCTATGAAATTAAGGGGCTGGGCAGGTTAATAAACAATTAAAAGGAGATAGGGATGACTGCTGAAATTCTTGAGGGTAAAACAAAAGTAATAGCTACCCTCGGACCGAGCAGTAGCACAAAAGAGATAATTGAGAAATTGATAAGAAACGGGGTTGATATTTTCCGACTTAATTTTTCTCATGGTACCCATGAAGAACATAAAGAGAGATTAGATAATGTCAGGAAAATATCTAAAATTTATGGTAAACCCGTGGCAGTTATTCAGGACTTAGGTGGCCCCAAAATACGGTTGGGAAAAGTCAAAGAACAAAAACTCTGTATCGGGGAGGTCGTAGAACTTGGCTCAGCAGATTTCCCTATCTCCATTCCTTCAATTATTATGGATTTAAAACCAGACGATTTAGTCTCTATAGATGACGGTAGAGTAATGCTTAAAGTAAGACAAAATATTGGAAACTCATGTTTTTGTGAAGTTATCAGAGAAGGAGTTGTTTCAGCCAATAAGGGTGTTAATATCAGGTCTAAGGGACTATCTCTTAAATCTTTGACCGAGAAAGATTTAAAGGATTTAGAATTTGCTGTTAAAGAAGATATTGATTATGTAGCTTTATCTTTTGTTAAGTCAGCCAGTGATATTGATGATTTAAGAAAGGAATTAAAGAAAAGAGGTAAGAATTTACCTGTTATTGCTAAAATTGAGAAACACGAAGCCCTGGAAAATCTTGAGGAAATAATTGACCGGGCTGATGCCA
>QLTX01000004.1 GCA_018725175.1 Candidatus Psychracetigena formicireducens | reverse complement strand
ATGGTAGTACCTCCTTATTCTTACTAACAGTATAAACTGTCGGTTGTTCTAAGGTGCTTTCATATAATCAGAGACAAAAAAAGAAGTCATTATGCACCCTGCACCTATTGGAGATTGGTGAATAGGTTCGGGGATCGCAAAAATAAAGTGAGGGAGACTCTGGATTAAGTTCAGAGTGACACTGGGTTAGAGACTCTGGAGGCAGGATACTATATTTTGTATAGATTTTCTCATGAGGCAATGAATCAGTTTCCTAAAGATTTTTGAGGAGGCAATTCGTAATTCGCTAACTATTGCTTGATTATGATATAATAAATCCTGACAATATTGCTCGGTAGCTCAATGGTAGAGCAGGCGGCTGTTAACCGTCTGGTTGCAGGTTCAAGTCCTGCCCGAGCAGCCAGATTTAGCTAATAGTGGGCCCATAGCTCAACTGGCAGAGCCACCGGCTCATAACCGGAAGGTTCCTGGTCCGACCCCAGGTGGGCCCACCAGGCATTATTTTAGGCCCCCATCGTCTAGAGGCCTAGGACACGGCCCTTTCAAGGCCGCGGCAGGGGTTCGAATCCCCTTGGGGGTACCATCTATTTGCTCCAACCTTTTTATTGTTCTTTGATGATTTCACTTTATTTTTCCAGAAAAAATTAAATATTTCTGATATAATTTATTTGGAATTAATATCCTTAAGGAGGAATTTTTATGGATTATGTAATGAAGTTAATGGAAAAATATGGTATTCCTGGAAGAGATGCTTATGAACTTGCTGATTCTCCCTACACTTTTCCTGATGGCGCTCATTACCGTATGGAACTATCAGGCATAGAACGACCATCTACTCTGGAAGCGATGGTGGATGAAATGAACAAAAGAAAGATACCCATCCATCGGATAATTGCTACGGTTATGGGAGCTACTTTACTTTCTATGGAAGAATTAAAAGATTTTGCCAGAATCGCTCATGATTCCAGGATTGAAGCGATTGTTACACCAGGTCCTCGACCTTTTTGGGATTTAGGAAAACAGATTTCTACCCCTGAAGGGGCTGTGTCAGGTTTAAGAATAAGGGGGTCCGATAACCTTCGTTATATTATTTCGGACATTTTCCGTTGCATAGAAGCAGGTTTTAGAGGTTTTCTCGTCTGGGATGAAGGTTTATTAAACTTGTTAAATAACATGAAAATAAACGGAGATATTCCCTCAGATACAACCTTTAAGGTATCTATTTTTGCTGGACACGCCAATGCTGCTGGAGCAAAAGTATTGGAAATGCTTGGAGCTAATACCTTTAATCCAGTAGCCGACATGACACTTCCTCTATTGGGATCAATAAGAAAAGCTGTTAAATTACCTATGGATCTCCATGTGTACTTATTTGACTCAATGGGAGGGTTTAATCGTTTCTGGGAAGGGGCTGAGCTTGCTCGGGTATGTTCCCCGTGCTATTTTAAAATAGAACCAGGACCAGGGATGGGAGCATTATATAAACCATGGGTGGGACCAGATTCTTTAGCCTTTTTAGCACGAGAGAAAGTGAAACAGGCTAAAATTATTCATGAATTAGTACAAAGGGTGAATCCTAACTTGAAGCTTTCTGCTCAGGGTCCTACCGACTTATCTATTCCCAAACCATAATAGGAGGATTTAATGGATAGAAAAAAGGTATCACTACCAGAACTTTTAAAAAAGAAACAGGAAAGGAAAAAAATAGTTATGCTAACCTGCTATGATTTCCCTATGGGTTGTTTTATGGAAGAAGCAGGTATTGACATGGTTTTAGTTGGTGATTCGTTGGGAATGGTAGTATTAGGTTATAAAAATACCTTGCCGGTAACCATGGAGGAAATGATACACCATACCAAAGCAGTAAGCCGTGGGGCGAAATCTCCTTTGCTTATTGGGGATATGCCTTTTATGGCTTACCATAAAAGTGTTGAAGATGCTATCTGGAACGCTGGGAGGTTTATCAAAGAAGGAGGAGCTGATGCCATAAAACTTGAAGGTGGAGCAAGGGTGGCTCATATTGTAGAAGCAATCGTTAAATCTGGAATACCAGTTATGGGGCATATTGGACTTACTCCTCAATCAATGACCCAACTTGGTGGATTTGTTGCTCAAGGAAAAACTGCTGATGCAGCTAAAGTGCTTATTGATGATGCTAAAGCTTTGGAAGATGCCGGTGCTTTCTCTATTTTATTGGAAGCTATCCCCGAAGATGTTGGTCAGATTATCACTGAGAAAGCCAGCATACCTATTATTGGAATTGGTGCAGGTAAACATTGTGATGGACAACTTCTTATCCTTAATGACCTGCTGGGGATTTTTGAACTTTTCACTCCAAAATTCGTAAAAAAATATGCTAATCTTTCAGAAATAATTGTCAATGCTCTTAAAACTTATAAAAATGAAGTGGAAATAGGTGTATTTCCTGCCAGAGAACACACCTATAATATATCTGAAGGTGAATTGAAAATATTACGGGAAAAGCTTTAGTTTAATTTCAGGAGGCAAAATGTCAGAATATAACAATATAAAGAAAGAATCCTTAAAGCCTACTCTCTGGCATCATTACTCTTCTATGAAAGAAGTAGTAGAGAAGGGGTCTAAGGTGATAGTTTCCGGTAACGGAGCCGTAATCAGAGATCTTGAAGGTAAAGAGTATATTGATGGTCTTTCTATGTTATGGGTAGTAAATGCTGGGCACAATAGAAGAGAGATTATTGAGGCTATGAAAGAGCAAATGGATTTAATCGGTTATGCCTCTCTCTTTGGTGGTTATTCCAACGCTCCAGCAGTATTAGCAGCTTCCAAGCTTAAAGAAATTGCTCCTGCAGGGTTAAACAGGGTATTTTTTGTAAGTGGGGGTTCTGAAGCAGTAGAAACAGCTATCAAAATGAGTCGCCAGTATTTCCAGGTAAAAGGGCAAGGCGGAAGGTATAAAGTAATTTCCAGAAAGGAAGCTTACCATGGTGTAACTTTAGGGGCTCTCAGTGCAACTGGAATAAGGGTTTACCGCCAACCTTTCGAGCCATTAGTACCTGGCTTTCACCATGTATCAGCACCTTATTGTTATCGCTGCGAGTTTAATAAAGAACCCGGCTCCTGTAACCTTGAATGCGCTGAAGCAATTGCTCAGGCGATTGAATGGGAGGGACCCAAAACTGTAGCAGCAGTTATTTTAGAACCTGTGATGAATGCGTTGGGAGCAATTACCCCCCCTGAAGGCTATTTTCGCAGGGTCCAAGAAATTACCCGACAATATGGGGTTTTATTGATTATTGACGAAGTAGTGTGTGCATTTGGAAGAATTGGCGCTATGTTTGCTTCAGAAATATTCAATATACACCCTGATATGATGGTCTTAGCTAAGGGACTCACTTCTGGCTATGCTCCTCTGGGAGCGGTTCTGGCAAAAGAAGAGCTTGGACAGGCTTTTGACGACTATATGTTTATTCATGGGTTAACTTTTGGAGGTCACACGCTTTCAACCACTGCTACCCTTAAAAATATTGAGGTTATTCAATCTGAGGCTCTGGCTCAAAAATCTATGGAAATGGGAAGTTATTTAATTCAGGGTTTACAAACCCTCAGGAGGTATCGTACGGTTGGCGACATTCGGGGCATGGGTTTATTAACTGCCATTGAATATGTTGCGGATAAAGAGACCAGAAAAAAAATTCCCGGTAATGTGAGGTTTGCTTTTAAAGTGGAGCAATTAGCCTGGGATAGAGGCCTCTATTTATGTAGAGCTTCAGTTGACAAAACTTATGTTGCTCCCCCTTTGGTGGTATCCAGAGAACAGATAAATAGAATTATTGATATCCTGGATGAGTCAATCGGTTTAGCAGAAAAAGATTTTTTAGGTTAGAAAATAGGAGGGATTAATGAATATGGGAAAGACCTTAGACGACGAAAATTATGATGACGAAGAATATTTTCGTCAACATAATAAAAAGCCTATACCCTGGTGGATCTGGTTAGTGGTGGTTGCTATACCCATCGTTTTTATAGTAACAGTAGTTAATTTATTGGAAGCAAGGCGTAGCGCAGAGGTTTTGAACAGTTTAAGGGAGGAATTTGCAAGTTATAAAGAAAAAGTTGATTCACTGGATAATTCTGTTACAGAACTCTGGAAACTTGTTCCTTCAACTACCACACCCACTACTCCGACTACCCCGACTACCCCGACTACTCCAACTGCCATTGAGAGATACACCACGGTAAACCTAAATTTACGGAGGGGTGCGGGTAGCACATTTGAAAAGATTGTTGTGATGCCTAGAGGCTCTAAAGTAATCATCCTGGAGGAAGGGTTGGAGTGGTCCAAAGTGCGCTTTACGGACAGGGAAGGCAAAGTCCATGAAGGGTATGCTAATAAACAGTTCTTATCAGATAGACCTTAATTTACTAAGTACTTTAGGGCTTAAGTAAAGAAATAGTCTATATAAAATAACGCTTTTTTGACATAAACACCAGAGAATATTTGTATAAATTATAGCGATTATTATCATTTTATCTGATATTTGTGATAAAATGATACTCGTGTTTATTTCGTGAATTTACTGAATATTAAAGCATTATGGAGGATAATATATGTACGCAATAATTGATATCAGAGGTCGCCAGATTAAACTGGAACCAAATAAGGTATACAAACTACCTTTTTCTACCGTTTTTTCCGAACAGGATGTTTATCAATGGAATAAGGTTATTCTGGTTAATCGCGATGGAGAACTATTAATAGGAAAACCCTATTTAGAAGGAGCCTCAGTTTCTCTTAAACTGCTTAAACAAGGTAGGGATAGAAAAATAATAGTTTTTAAATATAAAAGTAAAAGGGATTACCACAAGAAAGTCGGCTATAGGGACCCTTACATACTGGTAAAGGTTGAGTCAATCCAGGCTTAAAAATGGTACGAGTTGAAATAAATTTAAAATCCAATCCTGCTTGGATTAAAGTAACCGGTCACTGCGGAAATCATCTTCAGGAGAAGATTGTTTGTGGTTCCATTTCAACTCTGGTTCAATCCCTATATTTTGGTCTAAAAAAGGTATTAAATTTACCGGTTTGTGGTATAATAAAAAGTGGTAAGTTTATAGTAATTCTTCCTGCTGTAGGGGAGGAGAAAAAAAGAGAAGTTCAGTTTGCGCTTGCTGTTTTTAGTTTAAGCGTAAAAAATATAGCTAAAGAGTATAAATGTGTTAAGTTAGTAGAAGTAAGAGGATAATTAAAAATGAAAAGATGGAATTTACAGTTATTTGCCAAGAAAAAAGCAGGTGGAAGCTCTTCTAATGGAAGGGATTCTCAACCTAAGTTTCTTGGAGTAAAAAGATATGCTGGGCAATCAGTAAAAGCTGGTTCTATCATTGTAAAACAAAGAGGTACAAATATCTTTGCTGGAGAATATGTTGGTTTAGGTAAAGATTATACTCTTTTCGCGCTGCAAGATGGAATCGTGGAATTTGAAAAATTTACTCAGGGAAAAGTAAGGGTAAGAATTATTCCGAATAATAATATTAATTAGATATAACCCTGCCCGGGTCTTCCCCTATACCACCTCCTCTCTCACCCCCTCCTTCTCAAAATAAAAGATCCGGGCAGGTTCTTTTTTTTCAGAATTCAAATTATTTGTGGTATACTAATAAGATAAATTTTTTAAAACCGCACACTTTTAGATTTTCCTGTCAGGTCAGGTATTTTATTCTGCGACAGGAGAAGATGAAAAAAGTGGAGGAAAAACCAGGAGGTGTTTTTTTGCAAGTTGTTACACTTAAACAGTTATTAGAAGCTGGGGTTCATTTCGGGCATCAGACCAGGAGATGGAACCCTAAAATGAAAAGGTTTATTTTTTTAGAAAGAAACGGTATTCATATTGTAGATCTGCAGATCACCCGAAAAAAAATAGAAGAGGCTTATGCATTTGTCAAATCGGTTTCAGCCCAGGGCGGAAATGTTCTTTTCGTTGGTACTAAAAGGCAAGCGCAAGGGTCTATAGTTGATGAAGCTAAAAGATGCGGAATGCTTTTTGTGAACGAAAGGTGGCTGGGTGGACTCCTGACAAATTTTTCAACCATCAAACTAAGGATAAACAGGTTGAAATCTCTAAGAGAAATGGTTAGTAATGGAGAGATTGTTAAACTTCATGTTAAAGATCGCCAGACATCTCTTAAAGAGCTTGACAAGTTAGAAAAAAATCTTAACGGTATCGTCTCTATGATTGAAGTTCCTCAGGTTTTAGTAGTAATTGATGTTAAAAAGGAAGAGAATGCAATAAAAGAAGCCAAAAAATTGGGAATTCCTGTTATTGCTTTGGTAGATACCAATTGTGATCCTGATGGTATAGATTTTCCCATACCGGGCAATGATGATGCTATCAGGGCAATCAGACTGGTTTTAGGACTCATAGCTGACGCGGTTATTGAAGGAAGGCAAGGCGTTCAGTTGGAATCAACCGAAGGTGTAGTAGATGAAGAATCCTTGGAAGAAATTACGATTTTGAAAGACGCCTCCTTTTATGGTGAAGAAGAAGAACTAACATTTTTAAAGGAGGATTACTCGTTATGAGTCTGGATGCAGAGATGGTAAAACAATTAAGAGACATTACTGGAGCAGGTTTTTTAGATTGTAAAAAAGCTTTAATTGAGACAGAAGGAAATCTTGATAAAGCTTGTGAATTGCTAAAACAGAAAGGTCTTACACAAGCGCTAAAAAAAATGGCCAGAGAAACCAAATCGGGTATTATTGAAGCTTATATTCATCATGATAAGCAAGTAGGGGTTATGTTAGAATTGAATTGCGAGACAGACTTTGTAGCTCGTACTGATGAGTTCAGGAGTTTAGCTAAAGAAATATCTTTGCAGATTACTGCCATGAACCCTGTTTATATTTCCAGGGATGATGTTCCGGTTGAAGAAGTTAAAAAAGAAAAAGAAATATTTGAAACTCAGGCTCGTGCAAGCGGTAAACCAGCTCAGGTGATTGAAAAAATTGCTTTAGGAAAACTGGAAGATTATTTTAAAAATATCTGTCTTTTAGAGCAACCCTATGTTAAAGATAGTACAAAAAAAGTGCTGGATTTAATAAAGGATGTTATTACTAAAACCGGTGAGAATGTAACTATAAGAAAATTCATTCGTATGAAGGTTAACGAGGATTAATAATGTCAAGTTCTTCCAGGAAGCCACTTTATAAAAGGATAGCTCTTAAACTAAGTGGTGGAGCTTTTTCTGGACCTGGAATGCAGGGTATCCATTTTGAAACAGTAGTTGCTGTTGCGGATGCAGTGAAGGAAATTGTGTTGATGGGAGTACAAGTAGGGGTAATCGTAGGGGGTGGTAACCTATGGCGAGGTCTGGAAGGCAATGTTATGGGTATTAACAGATCTGTTTCCGATTACATGGGGATGCTGGCAACGGTAATCAATGCTCTTGCTTTTCAAGGAGTCCTTGAAAGCAAGGGGATTCAAACCAGAGTTTTATCGGCTATAGAAATGCGTGAGGTGGCAGAACCTTTCATTTTACGAAGAGCGATAAGGCACCTGGAAAAGGGAAGGGTAGTTATTTTTGCCGCTGGAACAGGTAATCCCTTTTTTACCACCGATACCGCTGCTGCTTTAAGGGCTGTAGAAATTGGAGCAGAAGCTTTGCTAATGGCTAAAAATAAGGTTGATGGAATTTATGATGTTGACCCTAATAAAGAAACCTTGGCCATAAAATATGATGAAATTTCTTACAACGATGTCTTGATGAAAATGTTAGGGGCTATGGACTCCACTGCAGTTTCCTTATCTCGAGAACATAAAATGAAGATGATTGTTTTTAATGGTGATGATCCGGGAAATATTATTAAAGTAGTGTTAGGAGAAAAAATAGGTACCAGCATAAAATAAACGAGGTGATGTTTGTGGAGAAAGAAACTCTTGACCAAACCGAAAAGCTTATGAATAAAGCAATTGCTAAATTAAAAGAAGACTTCTCTCTCATTAGAACAGGGCGTGTTAATTCTCGTATTTTAGAAAAAATTTCAATTATCTACTATGATACTCCTACTCCTATAACCCAGGTATGTCAGGTAACTATTCCTGATGCCCGAACTTTATTAATCCAACCCTGGGATAAAAATATACTTAAAGATGTTGAAAAAGCAATCTTTAAATCTGATCTGGGGATAACTCCTTCCAATGATGGTACTAACATACGCCTGGTATTTCCTCCACTTTCCGAAGATCGGCGTAAAGAATTAGTAAAAAATATGCATAAACACGGAGAAGAGTGCAAGGTGGTTATTCGTTCAATCAGAAGAGAACAGAACGAACATATTAAAAGAGCTGAAAACGACGACCTTATATCAGAAGACACTATGCATAAAATTCAGGAGAAGATACAAAAAACAACCGATAAATTCATAATAATGGTTGATGAATTGATCAAGGCTAAAGAAAAAGAAATAATGGAAGTGCATTGAGCGAATTAAGTAAAAGAACTATAACAGCATTAATATTAGCGCCCATAGTACTTTATACTACCTGGATTCCTAACCCATACCCCTTCTTTTATTTAATTATATTTATTATGACCTTATCTTGGTGGGAAATTATAACCATGAAGAATTTTGATACCCCGATTCTTCTGGCTCTTGGTGGTTGGGTGATGTTTGTTGTCAACCTTTACCTATTTTTAACTCAACAGTTCCACTTCTTACCATTTTTTTGGGCGATTACCTCAGTAATTACCTTAGTTTCTTTATTTATACTGGTAGAGCCTGAAAGAGGCAGAAGAGTTTTAAACCGCCTGTTAGTGGGAATGATCTATCTCGGCTTTCTTCTACCTTTCATTCTATTGTTAAAGATCAGTAATCCGAGTTGGGCGATATTAGCGTTTCTGTTGACCTGGATTTTTGACTCAGGCTCCTATTTTATCGGTAAATCTTTTGGAAAACATGCTTTTATGCCCCGGGTATCCCCGAAAAAGAGTTGGGAGGGATTCTTAGGAGGATTAGCCACGGTCATAGTTTCATCTTTTGTAATAAGTCCTTATCTTGGATTCAATAGTCTTGCCCTGAAACTATCACTGGCTTTAATAGCTGCTCTTTTAGCAACCCTGGGTGATTTAAGTGAATCATTTATCAAAAGGGCTTATGGGGTTAAAGACTCTTCTGCTTTACTTCCCGGACATGGAGGATTCCTTGACCGTATTGATAGTCTTTGTTTTGTTTTCTTGGGGTTCTATTTAGTTTATATTTTTGGAGGTAAATTCTTTTAACCCATGAATATTCTCGTAGTGCTTTTAGTGTTTGGTGTTTTAGTGGGAATACATGAATTTGGACATTTTCTGATGGCTAAAAGAGAGGGTTTTAAGGTAGAAAAATTTTCTATTGGTTTTGGACCTTCTATTTATAACTTTAAATATAAAGAAACTATGTTTTCTATTGGCATTATTCCTTTCGGTGGTTATGTAAAAGTTACCGGTCTTTTTGAAGAGGAAAGTGGTACTATTTTTGGGTCACCATTTTCCAGACTTAAGGTACTGCTTGGGGGTTCAGCCATGAACCTTATTCTTTCTATAATTCTTTTTACTATAATACTAATGTCTGGTGATCCAGCTCAGCCTACTACCACCATAAGAGGTTTAGTTCCTGGACTTCCAGCAGAAGCTGTGGGTATAAAAATAGGTGATAGAGTAGTTGCTGTGAATGGTATTGAAATAAAAAAATGGGAAGAACTGGTGTCAGTTATTAATAACAACCCGCAGAAAGAGATAACCTTATCAATAATCAGAAATTCCCAGAGATTAGAAATACCGGTAGTGCCTGAGTTGGATAAAGGGAGAGGAGTGGGAATTATCGGGGTTTTCCCTGAGTTTGCCAGAACTCCTATTTTACACTCACTTTACTATGGTGTTATCAGAACTTTTTCTGCTTCCATATCTATTATTCAGGCAATATTCTTCTTTGTTATTGGGGAAAGGGCGCTGGATCTTATTGGACCAGTTGGGGTTGCCCAGGTTGTTAGCCGGGCCTATGGAGCAGGAATTTTATATTTGCTTTTTATCACGGCTTTATTAAGCGCAAACCTGGCAACGGTTAACCTCCTTCCCATACCAGCCCTGGACGGAGGCCATGCAATTGTTCTTATATATGAGATGATTTTTAAGAAAAGACCTCAGGCTAAGATCCTTGGTTTAATAAACTTCATCGGTTTTGCTCTTTTAATGTTATTCCTGATTCTTCTCTCTTTTAGAGAAATCAGGGATCTGTTTTGATATTTATACCAGAAAAATACACCCGTACTATTAAATTAGGAAATTTGATAATTGGAGGTAATTTTCCAGTTTTAATTGAAACTATGTCTCGTGTTAGTCTTCTAAAAAAAAATGAATTTTTACAGGAGTACGCTGAAATAGAGCAAGCAGGAGCAGACATCCTGAGGGTTGCAGTTAGGTGTTCTGAAGAGGCTGAGGCTTTTGGAGTTATTAAAAATAATATTTCTCTTCCAGTCATAGCTGATATTCACAAAGATTACCAATTGGGTGTATTATCTGCTCAAAAAGGTTTTTCTATGATACGGGTTAACCCCGGCAACACTTCTGCTAAAGGGTTACAAAATATCGCCCTTGCTTCGGTTGATTATAATGTAGCTATCAGAGTTGGGTTAAATACTGGTTCCCTTGTTCTTAGAAATATTGAGGTAATACCAATAATTGAACAGGAATTAATGAAAACCCTGGATATTTTTGAAACCTCTGGCCAGAAAAACCTAATGATTTCTGCTAAAGATTCTCATGTGGAAAGCAATATTATCATTAATGAAAAAATCTCCTCTATGACAGATTACCCTCTGCATATAGGGTTAACTGAAGCAGGATTAGGTTTATCTGGTATTGTCAAATCATCAATAAGTATCGGTAATTTGTTATTTAAGGGGATTGGTAACACCATAAGAGTGTCTCTTACTGATGGACCTGTCAAAGAAGTGAAAGTTGCGAAAGCAATACTTAATAATATAACAAAGCAGGTAAAAGGGTTAAATCTAATTTCCTGTCCGGGTTGTAGCCGAACGAGAATTGATGTATTAAAACTGGCAACCCTCGTAAATGAGCTGATAGGCGATTTAGGGGAAAATTACACCTTAGCTGTTATGGGGTGCGAGATTAATGGACCTGGTGAGGCAAAAGGTGCTGATATAGGGCTATATGGTTCCCCTGAGGGAATAGTAGTTTCTCTTAAAGGTGTTTTTCAGGGGATTAAAACTCAGGACGAAACCCTAAAATGGTTGAGCAGTTTTTTGAAAAAAAAGCTTCAGTAATTATTCCTGCTTATAACGAAGAACCCAGAATAGGACAGGTTATCCAAGCGGTAATCCAATCTGAGTTAGTTGGGGAAATAATAGTAATTAATGATGGGTCAACAGATATGACATCTGAATCAGCTATCAATAATACTGATTATCTGGTTGAGTTTAAAAAAAATTCAGGTAAAAGTAACGCTTTGATTACCGGTGCAAAGCTTTCAAGTTATGAAGTATTACTATTTATTGATGCAGATATAACTAATCTTAAACCACACCACCTTGACTCCCTTTTAACTCCTGTCTTTACTGGAGAGGTTGATACATCTATTGGAGTGTTTAAAGGCGGAAGATTAATCACCGACTTTACTCAAGCCTTAACCCCAGCCCTAAATTCCCAACGAGCAATAAAAAGAGAAACCTTTTTTTTAATGAAAGATTCATTGCAAGGAAAAGGTTATGCTATTGAGCCCTTGATTTATAAAAATATTAGAAAGATGGGTCTCAAAGAAAAAAAGGTATATTTATATGGTGTTTCCCAGGTTATGAAGACAGAAAAATTGGGATTTTGGAGAGGGTTTTTATCTCACTTGAAAATGTATTGGGAAATACTGCAAGCTATTGCAGGAAAATAAATAATAAGGTATATTTATTAGATGTAATTTAATTTTTAATGAGGTAAATGAATTGAACTTATCTACCAGATATAACCCGGAAGAAGTAGAAGAGAAGTGGTACCGATTCTGGGAGGAGAAAGGTTATTTTACACCACAAACATTTGCTGGTTCACCTCCTTTTGTTATTGTTTTACCCCCTCCCAATGTTACCGGCTCTCTTCATATAGGACATGCTCTTGATGTAACATTGCAGGATATTTTAGTCAGGATTAATCGTATGCAAAAAATTCCTACATTATGGGTACCGGGAACCGACCATGCAGGGATTGCTGCGCAAAATGTGGTGGAAGAAGAGCTTAGTAAACTGGGTATAGAGAGATCCAGAATAGGTAAACAGGAATTTCAGAAGTATATGTGGGAGTGGAAGGAAAAATATCATTGGGTTATTACCTCTCAGATAAAAAAAATGGGGGCTTCCTGTGACTGGAACAGAGAAAGATTCACCCTTGACAACATTTGCTCTCGTGCAGTAACTGAGTTTTTTGTTCGCATGTATGAAAAAGGTTATATTTATCGAGGCGAATACCTGGTCAATTTATGTCCGCACTGTCATACCGCAATTTCTGATATTGAAGTAGAGAGGGAAGAGGTAGAAGGAAAACTTTACCATATAACTTATGAACTTGAACAGGGTGGTGACCTAGAAATAGTAACCTCCAGGCCAGAAACTATGCCGGGGGATGTTGCTTTAGCGGTTCATCCAGATGATTTGAGGTATAAATCAGTTGTTGGAAAAGTAGCTATTTTGCCCGTTGTTGGTAGAAATTTGCCTATTATTGCTGACACTCTGGTTGACCCAGAATTTGGTTCTGGGGTGGTAAAAGTAACCCCAGGTCACGATTTTCTCGACTATGAAATCGGAAAACGGCATAATCTTCCCCTCATAAGAGTTATTAACGAACATGGTTTTATGGCTGAAGAATCTGGTAGTGACTTTGCTGGCTTATCAGTATTGGAAGCCCGGGAATTAATGCTAAAAAAACTTAACCTGGAAAATAGATTGGTAAAAACTGAGTCTTACAGATATTCTCCGGGAAGATGCAGTAGGTGCCATACTATAATAGAACCATTGCTGTCTGTGCAATGGTTTTTAGGTGTCCAAGAAATTAAAAAAGCAGCTATTGAGAAAGTAAAAAGTGGAGAAATTATCTTCACTCCAGAGAGATGGTCTGCAGTGTATCTGGATTGGATGGAAAATCTCCAAGATTGGTGTATTTCCAGGCAACTCTGGTGGGGACACCGCATTCCAGCCTGGATTTGTCAGTCTTGCGGAGAAGTTATCGTTTCCCGGGAAACACCTGAAAAATGCAGTCATTGTTCCTCTGAGAACTTTGAAGAAGTTGAAGATGTTCTGGATACCTGGTTTAGTTCTGCTTTATGGCCCTTTTCAGTTTTTGGTTGGCCTGATTCAACCCCGGATTTACAATATTTCTATCCCACTTCAGTTTTAGTCACAGGTTATGACATACTGACCTTTTGGGTTTCCCGGATGATCATGGCAGGATTAGAGTTAACCGGTAAACCACCATTTAAAAATGTTTTAATACATGGTTTAGTGAGAGATGAGAAAGGCAGAAAAATGTCTAAATCTCTGAAAAATGTTCTTGATCCCCTTGATTTGATAAAAGATTTTGGTACCGATGCCCTCAGGTTTACCCTAACATCTTTAAGCACCCTCGGAGGTCAGGATATCACTTTAACTAAACCGTTACTCCTACATAGCAGGAATTTCATGAACAAACTGTGGAATGCTTCTCGCTATGTTATTCATACCCTCGGGGAGAATAAGTTTGAAAAAATACCTGAAGAGACTGATTTAGACCTGTTTGACAGGTACATCCTATCGCGTTTATCTGAATTAGTTAAAGAGATTAACGATAAATTTGATTCTTATGATATGGCGGGATATGTAAAAGCAATTGAAGAGTTCTTCTGGAAGGATTATTGTGATTGGTACCTGGAAATATCCAAATTCAAGAAAGATAGCCAGGGAACCCTGTTTACCCTATATTATGTTTTGAAAAACATCTTAATTCTATTGCATCCAGTTATTCCATTTATTACTGAAGAGCTCTGGTGTAATCTTAATCGGGATAATTTACAGCCTTTGATAATCCAGGAGTGGGTTAGTAAAGTTGATTTTCCTGAATGTAAATTAGCTCTGGAAAAAACAAATTACATCTTTGGTATTATTTCTTCAATAAGGAACATTCGTAGTTTATTCAAAATTAAACCCACACGCCCCATAAAAGTGGTTATTCATCCCTCAGATGCCTTTGAATATCAATCATTAGTTGAAGGTGCTAACTATATCAAAAATATGGTAGATATTGGAGATTTGAACATCGCCTATGACCTGGAAACCTGGCCTAAAAGTTCAGCTATTCAAGTAGTCAGGGGAACTACAATATTTGTCAACTTGAAAGGTTTAGTAGAGATTGAAGAAGAAATTATAAAACTTAAAGGAAGTCTGGTTGAATTATCCACTGAGTTGGAAAGGGTCCAAAATTATCTCAGGAATCCTCTATTCAGGGAAAAAGCTTCACCAGCTACCATTGAAGAATTTAAGCATAGAGAGCAAGAGTATCATAAACAAATAGCGAAAATTGACCAAATCATAAATTATCTTCAAGGAGAAGGATGTGAAACTTAATTACATTGTTAACCTGATTAAGGGTAGAATTTGTGTTTGCCAGCATCTGGAAAGTATAGAAATAGATAAAGCCTGGGCAGCTGATTTAATGTCAGATGTTCTCGCTTCTCCCACCGAAGAAGCCCTTCTGATAACCTCTTTAGCTACGCCCCAGATTGTGAGAACAGCAGAAATGGTTGGGATGGTAGGAATAATAATTGTAAGTGGAAAAAAGACCGATGATACCATCCTGAATCTTGCAGAGGAGTTAGATATTCCTATAGTATCCACTGATCTATCGTTGTTTGAAACCTGCGGAATTTTATATGACCATGGACTCAGAAGTAACTAATAAGTTAGGACCAGATATTCTTTCTTATTCTGTAGAAAAAGTGATGGTAAGGAATATTCCACAGGTCACTCCCTATTGGCAGATGAGACATATCAAAGAGTTAATGAGAATTAGAAGACTTGATGGGGTTCCAGTAACTGACGATGAAGGTCATCTTTTAGGTATTATTTCTATTAGTGACCTGATTATCTGCATTGAGAATAAAGACCTGGAAGCTCCGGTAAGTAAATATATGACTACACCGGTAAAATGCTTAATTCTAAGTAAAACTCTCATTGAAGCTCTTAGAGAAATGAACCGCTTTAAATATGGGCGGCTTCCTGTGGTTGATGAGGAGTTTAAAGTTATAGGGGTAGTGTATTGGTGGTCATTATTTGCGTTTTTACAGGAAGCTCTGGACACGAGCATGGTTGTTAAAAAAACTATTCCATCAGAAGGAGTAATAAGCTATACTTACCAGGTTTTAGGAAGGGATTTTGTTCATGCCGGGAATGCTTCCCTGCAGATGCGGAAATCCCTGCAACAATTATCCATTGACCCTAAAGATTTAAGGAGGACAGGTATAATAGCTTATGAAGCTGAAATGAATATTATAATCCATGCTGATAAAGGTTTTTTGCAGGTTAAAATAAACTCCGAAAAAATTGAGGTGACTGCTGAGGATAAGGGACCAGGAATATCTGATGTGAGTTTAGCTATGCAAGAAGGGTTTACTACTGCGCCGGACTATATAAGAGAAATGGGTTTTGGTGCAGGAATGGGGTTGCCAAATATAAAGAGAAATTCTGATATTTTTCAGATTGACAGCCGTGTGGGTGTAGGTACAAAAGTTTACTCGGTAGTTAATCTCATCAGGAGGTTAAAGTGAAGGGTTACATGCATTCAATTACTATTGAAGACGACCTATGTAAAGGGTGCACCCATTGTGTTCGCAACTGTCCCACTGAAGCAATCAGAGTGGTAGATGGGAAAGCTCGTATATTACCAATAAGGTGTATAGATTGTGGAGAGTGTATACGGGTTTGTCCTTATAAAGCCCGAGGTGTGATTTTTGACCATATTTCCAGTATTCCTGAAAGAGATAATGTTGTGGTGTTAATACCTCCGGTTTTTTATTTACATTTTGATACTCCTCCAGCTTTTGCTACAGTAAACAAGTTTATTAAATCCCTGGGGTTTAAAGCAGCTTATGATATGAGTTTAATTTTTGAATCTTATCCAAAGTTATTACATTTGCATATGGATAAAGCAGGTAAGAAAAAGGGGTTTATACCCCCTGTATGCCCAAGTGTCTTAAGATTGCTAACTGTAAGTTTTCCCAACTTATTGAGCAATGTTGCTATGTTTGACTCTCCCTGGGAGATTAGTGCTGGACTGTTTAAGAAAAAAGATAACAAAATAAAGGTAGCCCTGCTTACTACCTGTCCAGCACAGATCACTTCTATTAAATTTCCACTGGGTATAGACTCATCTCGATTAGATTATGCTATACCTATGAATCATTTTTATCACCTGGCTCGTCGGTATTTTGAAAAAACACCCTCTGGAGATTTAAGTGAAGGAATTATAGCTTGCTGCGGTGAGTGGTTTTCAGAAGCTATACCCGAGAAAGACATATTGTCTTTATGCAGTATAAATCGGATAAAAGATGCCCTTCATGAAGAAGAGATAAAACATAATCTCTCTCCAGATATTATAGAGCTCTGGGCTTGTGATTATGGTTGTGCAGGTGGGATTCTTAATGCTCTGTCTCCGGTGGTATTGATGCAGTATTTTAGAAGGGCGAGGAAATCACCAAAAACCTTGGTTTCTGATGAGAGGCGAGAAGAGTTGATTAATGATTTTAACATTGGTTTATTTGACCTAAAAAAACAGATTACTGAAAGACCGGTGTTAAAGTTGGATGAAGAAATGGAAGTATCGCTTCGGAAATTTGAGCAATTAGAACATATCCTGGATACGCTTCCGGGTATAGATTGTGGTGCTTGCGGAGCCCCTACCTGCAGAGCTTTTGCTGAAGATGTGGTATTGGGATGGTCTTATATAACAGATTGCATTTTCGTTTTAAAAGATAAACTAAAAAAATTAGCTGAAGAGGTTGCGGATTTATCTCGCCTTGGTCCATCACCCCAGAGATTTAAATAAAGGAGGTATAGTTATTTGTTACTAAGAGAAGTTATTGATAGTTTGAATTTACAGGTAATAAGCGAAGGTAACCTGGAAGTAGAAGTAAGGAGCGGTATTGTTTCAGACTTACTCAGTTATGTGATGGGGAATGCTAAAGAAGGTGATTTGTGGTTAACCATTCAAACACATATGAATGTAGTTGCTGTTGCCTCGCTTTGTAAGGTAGCGGCAGTCATAGTAACCTCTAATCTGGAGGTTAATGAGGAGGTGATTGACAAAGCCCAGGAAGAAGGGATAACAATTCTAAAAAGTTCATTACCTTCTTATGAACTTTCCGGAAGTTTATATTTGTCCGGGATAAGGTGATACTATATTTGCAGTGGTATAACTTTGATTTGCACATACACTCTGTCTTATCCCCTTGTTCTACCTGGGATATGAGCCCCAAAAAAGTTTTAGCGGAAGCCAAAAAGAAAGGTTTAGATTTAATTGGCATAACTGACCACCATTCAGTTCGTAATTATCCGGGTTTCTGTAAGCGGGGTAAAATAAGTGGTGTAAAGCTTATCCCGGCAATGGAAGTGCAAACCAAAGAAGAAGTTCACCTGTTGTTATATTTTCGTTCTTACCAACAAGCACTAAGGTTTGAAGTTGAAATTCTTAAAAAATCACCCTCAATTATGGATGATGTAACTGCTATAAAACCTCAATGCCTGGTCAATGATAATGATATGGTGATTAAAGTTGAAAAGCAATTACTATTATTTTCCGTTGATTTACCGCTTGATACTGTCATTAAGCTGGCCAGAACCTATGAAGTCCTGGTAATTCTGGCTCATATTAACCGTCCAGCTTTTAGTATTTATTCTCAATTAGGTTTTATACCCCCTGATATAGATATTGATGGGGTAGAAATAGACAATTATACAAATTGTAAACCGATAATTCCTAAAAATGTCGGGATTATTTATGGTTCTGATGCTCATGACCTTCCAACTATAGGTAGATTTGTCACTCAGGCTTGGGTTAACGAACCTACCTGGGAAGAGTTAAAATTAGCCTTAAGAAACATAGAAGGCAGATGGTTAAGGAGAAAAGATGATTCTTGAACATGAGTTTTATCCACCTGAGTTCAAATATTCCAGTAAAAAACCGATAATTAATCTTCCAATTCCCAAAAGAGTTGTAATGTTGATGCAACAACATACTGGAGCACAAGCTCAACCGACTGTAAAAGCAGGGGCTACTGTAATAAAAGGGCAGGTTATTGGAGATTCTCCAAGTTATATTTTTGCTCCCATTCATTCATCTATAAGTGGAATTGTAAAATCAATTTCTCCCTGGTTTCACCCGATGCTTGGTCGAGAGATGGCGTCAATTACTATAGAAGCAAATGGTAATACTGATGAGATATTGCTAAGTCCATTAAATTATCCTATTACCCCAGATGAAGTCAGATTAAGAGCAAGAGAAGCTGGGTTGGTTGGACAAGGTGGCGCAGCCTTTCCAACTCATGTAAAGTTAAACCCAACTAAACCGATTGAATATGCCATTATCAATGGAGCAGAATGCGAACCATTTCTAACTGTAGACCACAGGCAGATGCTGGAAAATCCAGAAAAATTAATTTCGGGCTTAAAACTTATCATGTTAGCAGTAGGAGCCAAAAAGGGGTTAATTGCTATTGAAGATAATAAAAAGGATGCTATTAACCTACTAATAGAAATGGTCAGACAAACCTCAGATATTAGAGTTTTTGTTTTACCGAGTAAATACCCACAGGGAGCTGAAAAAGTAATGATTAAGACTATTATTGGAAAAGAAGTACCCCGGGGAGGACTTCCTCTGGATGTGGGTGTAGTGGTTAGCAATGTATCAACTGCTATTAGCCTAACAGAGGCTGTTTTTGAAGGTAAAGTATTTACTGAGAAGGTAATTACTATTTCTGGGGATGCTGTAAATGAAGCTATCAATGTTAAAGTTCACTTAGGGGTAATGGTCAAAGATGTTATAAATAATTTAGTTGAGTTCTCTGATAGTTACTCCAGGCTTATTATGGGTGGACCTATGACTGGTTTTTCTCAAGCTACTCTTGAAGTACCTATAATAAAGGGAACATCTGGTTTGTTGTTTCTAAAGAAAACCAGGTTTCAAGAAGCTGCAGATTGTATAAGGTGCGGCAGGTGCGTTCTAAATTGCCCTCTGAGGTTGATGCCAGCCTATATCGCTTCCAATACTAAGTTAGGCGACTATTCAATGGCAGAATTTTATGGAGCTTCTGACTGTTTTGAGTGTGGTAAGTGCTCTTATGTCTGTCCAGCTAATATTCCCCTTGTTCACTATGTTAAAGTTGCCAAAACCGAACTGTTTAAAATAAAAATGACGAGTTCAAAGTCATAGGAGGTAGGATAAGTTGGCAGAATTGAATCTAAGTAAAGTTATAATTTCACCTTCTCCCCATTTTCATGCCAATATCAACAGCGATAAAATAATGAATAGAGTTATACTATCCCTGATACCGGCTTCTATAGCAGCTTTTTACTTTTTTGGATGGATTAGTTTTTTAAAAGTTGTGGGTTTATCAGTTGCTTCGGCGGTTTTATTTGAATTTATCATATTGAGGCTGTTTAAACGAAAACCTATCACCGGAACCTATTCCAGCAGTGTGGTTACCGGATTATTACTTGCTTTAACTTTACCCCCGACCTCTCCTTGGTGGATTCCCATTGTGGGTAGCGCTATTGCTATTATTGTAGCGAAAGAATTTTTTGGAGGTCTTGGGCATAATCCTTTTAATCCAGCGCTGGTTGGAAGGGCAGTTTTATTAATTTCCTGGCCTACCCACCTGACAACTTTTGTTCAACCTTTTTCAGGGATAACCACAGCTACTCCTCTGGCTTTTTTCAGAGATAATCTACCATTGCCTTCTTATCAGGATTTATTATTAGGTAATATTGCCGGTTCTTTAGGTGAAACCTCAGCCATTGCCCTGATAATAGGAGGTATATTCTTATTATTATCAAGAACTATTGAATGGCAGATACCTGCTGCTTACCTGGGATCAGCAGCTATTTTGAGCCTGACCCTGGGTAGAGATCCAGTCTTTGAACTCCTGGCAGGGGGGATTCTTATGGGGGCATTTTTCATGGCAACAGATTATGTTACCAGCCCCATTACACCCTGGGGAAAGCTTTTATTTGGCATAGGTTGTGGTCTATTAACTATCACTATCAGGGTTTTTGGTGGTTATCCCGAAGGGGTTACTTTTGCCATCCTAATTATGAATGCCTTTACACCTATGTTGGAACAGGCAACCTTTCCCAGAAAATATGGGATGGTGCGTAAATGAATGTTCTACGACTAGGTTTTATACTGATGCTGGTAGGAGCAATATCAGCAGGGGGATTAGCTTTTGTTTATTTTCAAACCAAACCTATTATTGAACAACGAAGAGTTGCAGAGCTAAAGCTGGCGATATTAGAGGTATTACCTTCGACTATTAGTTTTCAAGAATTGAATAACTCGGAGCTTAAACCTCTTGATGATTCGGCAATGACCATCACCAATATATATCTTGGTTTTGGCTCAGAGGAAAACCCGGTTGGAGTAGCAATTAAAGGGGTTACAGAAGAAGGTTATGGAGGCCCTATAGTAATATTGATAGGAATTTCCATTGATAATAAAATAACCGGGATTGAGATAATAGAGCATAGGGAAACTCCAGGTCTTGGCTCTAAAATTGCTGAAGCACCATTTATCGGTATGTTCCTAAGTAAAAATATAAACGATCCCTTGACCATTAATGAAGATTTAACTGCTATAACAGGAGCAACTCAATCTTCAGAAGCAGTGGCTAAACTGGTAAGGAAAGTAGCAGATTATGTATTAAGAAATAGGGAGGCTTGGAGATAATGAAACAACTCTGGAAAGATTTTATGAATGGCATTATCACGGAAAACGCTGTTTTAAAACTGATGATAGGCTTATGCCCGGTTCTGGCAGTATCCACAACTGTCATGAACGGGATTGGTATGGGTTTTGCTACCACCTTTGTTCTTCTGGGTTCAAACCTCACCATCGCGCTTATCAGGAATATTGTCCCTAAGGAAATCAGGATACCCATATTTATCATTGTTATAGCTACCTTTGTGATTATTACTGACTTATCTATGGCAGCTTATTTTCCCGGCCTGCATAAAGCTCTTGGTATTTTCATTCCTCTTATTGTAGTTAACTGCATTATTATGGGTAGAGCAGAAGCTTTTGCCTCCAGAAATACCCTGATAAGGTCAATTGCTGACGGACTGGGGATGGGAATTGGTTTTATCTTGATCCTAATACTACTTTCAGGCGCGAGAGAACTTCTCGGCAAGGGAACTATTTTGGGGGTTTCTCTACCTTTTGATGGTTTTGAACCTGCGTTGATAATGATTCTTCCTCCAGGTGCATTTTTTGCTATCGGCATTATGATCGCCATATTCAATAACCTGTTTAAACTGAAAAGTAACGGAGGACATAAACATGGATCTTCTTAATCTTTTCATTGCCGCTTTACTTGTTAATAATATTGTTCTTATGAGATTCCTAGCACTTTGTTCTTATGTAGGAATGACTACTGAACCCGGACCTGCTCTGGGTATGGGGTGGGCAGTAACTTTTGTAATGGTATTAGCCGGAGTAGTAACCTGGTTTCTGAATGTTTTTATTTTACAACCACTGGAGTTAACTTTTTTAAGTACACTTATCTTTATCCTGGTTATTGCTTCTCTGGTTCAATTGGTAGAGATTTATCTCAGGAAAAGCATTCCTTCCCTATATCATGTTATGGGGATATACCTACCTTTGATAACTACTAACTGTGCTATTCTGGCACTTACTTTTATAAATCAAAGAGAGGGATATACCTTGATAGAGTCAATTGTTAATTCTGTCGGAGTTGCCTGGGGTTACACTCTGGCTATGCTTCTGTTAGCCAACCTACGGCTGAGGATAAAGCACAGCAATGTACCAAAATTTCTGGAAGGTTATCCCATAGTATTTATAGTAACTGCTATTCTCTCAGTAGCCTTTATGGGATTTGTCGGTATGGCTAAGTAGGGAGGTATAATTGTGATTGAATTTATTATTCATAGTTTAATAATTACCGGTGGTTTAGGACTGGTTTTTGGATTGGGGTTAGCCTTATTTTCCCAGAAATTTAAAGTTGAAGAAGATCCTCGTTTAGAGCTGATTCAAAATCTATTACCCGGGGCAAATTGTGGAGCTTGCGGTTATCCCGGCTGCAGGCAATTAGCTGAAGCCATCTTACGAGGTGAATTAGTGCCAGAAAAATGTACTGTGGGAGGAAACAAAGTAGTTGCTGAAATTGGAAATTTATTAGGAATTGAGGTTTCACAGGTAAAACCTGGTATTGCCTGTATCATATGTCAGGGAGACGAAGCTCGAGCCTCTCGTAGGGCTGAATATTATGGAATTAATACCTGTAATGCCGCTTCTCAGATTTCTGGTGGTTTTAAGCAATGTTTTTACGGTTGTTTAGGGTTAGCAGATTGCGTAAAAGTATGTCCTTTTGACGCTCTAAGGATGTCCCTTGATAATTTACCCCTAGTTGATGAAAGTAAGTGTACTGCTTGTGGTTTATGTGTTAAAGCCTGTCCCAGAAAAATTATTGATATTTTTCCTCGAGATAATCCAGTTATCATTTCCTGTGTTTCGCCTCAGAAAGGTCCTGAAGTCAGAAAAGCCTGTCAGGTAGGTTGCATTAAATGTGGCATTTGTGTTAAGAACTGTCCTCAAGGGGCAATCCATCTTGAACCATCCTTAGGAAATCTGGCTGTGATTGACTATACTTTGTGTAATAACTGCGGTGTTTGTGTAGAAAAATGTCCTACTAAATGCATAGTTAACTATACCACGGTGCATGTGCATGCCGGTTAAAAAAGGTTTTCTTTTTCCCCACCCTCCATTATTAATAAAAGAAATCGGTGCTAAAAGGCTACTGGAAGTTAATAAAACCTTAAAAGGCATGGAAAAAGCCCTTAAATCTCTGGAAGAGATTAGCATTGATACTATCGTTATTATTAGCCCCCACACCCCAGTTTCCAGAAATGCCATATCGGTTCTAACTTCCAGAGAGGTTAAAGGGAATTTTTTCAATTTTGGTTTTCCTGAGATAACTCTTTCTGCTGAATGTGACGAAGAATTTATTTCACGCCTAATCTCTAAGGAAAATAGGGTTAAATTCAATCCCTTATATAAAACTTCCCTGGACCATGGCACCATGATACCCTTATATTTTTTACATAAAAAAGGGATCAAGGGGAAGCTGGTTATCACCAGTATAGCCTGGGAGGGAGCGGATTATCATATTGACTTTGGAAAAATTATCAGCGAAACTGCACGAGAATTGAATAGAAATCTACTGATAGTTGCCAGTGGTGATTTATCGCATCGTTTAACCTTAAACGCACCTGCTGGATATAACCCCCAGGGAAAATTATTTGATAGCATGGTAGCTAATTTCTTTGAAACCGGCGATGTTTTTAGGGTAAAAAATATGGACTGGGAGTTATTAGAGGGAGCGGGGGAATGTGGCTATAGACCTTTAATGACTTTAATTGGGGCATTCTCTGATTCAAACTTTCAGACAAAGCTGTATTCTTATGAAGGTCCTTTTGGTGTAGGTTATCTGGTGGGAGGTATAGAGTAAAAGTGAAAAAAGGCTTCAGAAGAGGTGTTTTTACCTGGTAGGTATGGAAGGTATAAATTCTGTGGAACAACAATTAAACTTTATCCGATTAAAAACTGGCATTGATGAGATTAATTTTTTAAAGTTCAAAAGTACCAATAAATAAAAGGAATTTAATTTGTTGAGAAAAGCATCTTATTTTGAACCTTTAATAGATAATAAAGTTCGTTGCCTTCTCTGTCCCAACCTTTGCCTGCTATCCGAAGGAAAAATAGGTAAGTGTGGTGTAAGGGAAAATATTAACAGCGTCCTTTATACTTTGATTTATAACCAGGTTGCTTCCTTAGCAGTTGACCCAATTGAAAAAAAGCCTGTTTATCATTATAAACCCGGAAGTTCAGTTCTTTCTGCAGGGACGGTGGGATGTAATTTAAAGTGTCGCCACTGTCAGAATTGGGAGTTATCTCGTTCGTCAAGTCAAAATGAAAGTTTAAGGGATATTACTCCTCACCAGTTGATAAATACAGCCTTAAAAACAAACTCTAAAGGAGTAAGCTGGACCTATAACGAGCCCTCCATCTGGTTTGAATATGTGATAGAAAGCGCAAAAATTGCTAAGGAGAATAATTTATACACGGTTATGGTTACCAATGGATTTATCAGGGAAAAGCCTTTAAGCGAATTACTCAAATACCTGGATGTTTACAGGGTTGATATCAAAGCTTTTACTCAGAACAGTTTTAAAATAATAACAGGAATATCTGATGTCAAAATACCGATGGCCTCCGCTTTGCAAGCAAGAGAATCCGGGACCCATGTAGAAATTGTTACCAACATTATTACCACCATCAATGATACTGAGGATGAAATTAGGTCAATCGCTACTTTTATAAGCGAAAAACTGGGAGAGAAAACCCCCTGGCATATTACCAGGTTTTTTCCCTATCTTGATTTTTCTTATCTTCCTCCAACCCCTTTACCATCGCTAATCAAAGCCAGAGAAATTGGTAAGGAGTGTGGAATAGAATTTATTTATATAGGGAATACCTGGGAAAGTTTGGAAGAAAACAGTTTATGCTCACAGTGTGGTAGTGTTGCCATAAGAAGGAGCGGATTTGAGGTTTATGAGGTTAATGTTTCAGAAAAGGGAGGTTGTAAGTCTTGCGGAGAGTATTTAAATATCTACCCCTGATTATCTTAGCTTTAGTCATACCATTTGCCTACTGGGTAAATAAAACAGAGCCCAGACCGGAAACTATTAGAGATTTTGCTATGGATACCTATTTAGAAATTACCATTTACCATCAACCAGGAGAGGCAGTTTTAGAAGAGATTTTAAATGATTTTAAATTACTGGAATCAATCTTTAATCGTTACGATGAAAACTCGGTTATTTATAATGTTAATAAAAATGCTTTTGAAAAACCTGTTTCAATTCCCTCAATCTTTGAAAATTTACTCCAAGAGAGTATAAAGTTGTCAGGTTATACTGAAGGTTATTTTAATCCGGCAATTGGACCCCTGGTTGATCTCTGGAGGCCAATAATTAAAGGAGAAGAGGATTCTGTTTTACCCGATATAGATTTAATAAAAAAAGCAATATCTTTAAGTAAAACTGAAAATATAATTATAAATGAACCAGATGGTCAGGTATCCTTTACTATTCTCGGGGTATCTCTTGATTTTGGAGCTGTGGTTAAGGGTTATGCTGTGGATAGGGCTTTTGGAATACTTCGTAACCGGGGGGTTGATAGAGCTGTTATCAATGCAGGAGGCACTATAGGGGTTTATGGTTCTCCACCTGGAAGGAATTATTGGAGAATTGGAATTCAACATCCCAGAAAAGATGGTATAATTGGGGTGTTAAACTTACCATCAACTACGGTAGTTTCAACTTCAGGTGATTACGAAAGGTATAATATTATTGGTGGAAAAAGATACCACCACTTACTAAATCCTTTTACGGGTTATCCAGCTGAGGAATTAGTGAGCGTAACCATAATAAATAAAAACGGTCTTTTTTCCGATGCTGTTTCTACAGCTGTTTTTGCTATGGGGTTAGAGAAAGGGATGGAATTTCTTACCCAAAAATCATTATCAGCTATAATTATTACCTCTGATTTACAGATTCATTTCACCGGAGAGGCTGAAAGATTATTTCAGCCTGAGTTATGAAAAGAGGAGATTTACTGATTTATCTGTTTATCATTTTTATGTTATTATCATCCTTTTTAATATACTTCTTTCTAAACAGAATAGGGGGGGCTAATCAGCGCATTAAATCGGTAGTGGTAGAATATAAAAGACAGGTTTTTACAGAAATACCCCTTCCCTCCGAAAAGAGAACTGTGGAGTTAAAAGGTTCCTGGGGAGTTTTAATCCTAAACCTGGATGGTTATAAAATTAGAGTAAACCCAGCCTCACCCCACTACTGTCCTGATAAAATATGCATGAATCAGGGTTGGATAAGTGAGCCCCCCCAAACTATAGTTTGTTTACCTAACAGGATAATTATTTACTACCGGGGAGGAGCCCAAATTGATGGACTCACCCACTAACAAGATGGTTAGAATTTGTATTCTAACAGTACTGGGAGTAGTGCTCAATTTAATAGAACCACCTCTACCAGCTCCAGTACCTGGAATTAAGCTCGGCCTGGCTAACCTGATGTCAGTAATTGGCTTGTATTCACTAGGAACTTATTCAGCTATCTGGATAACTATTCTAAGAACTATAACCGTAAACCTATTTCTGGGTTTTGATTTGAGGGGGTTTCTGAGTTTAGGTGGAGGCGTGGTTAGCGCTTTGATTATGGAAGCAGTGTATTATTTTTATAAAAGGGAGACAGGCGTGGTAGCTGTAAGCATGTTAGGTGGTTTGATGCATAATTTTACTCAATGGTTGATGGTGGTCATATTGTTACAGCAGCCCTATCTGGTGGTTTATCTTCCTTTTTTATTACTAAGCGGAGTGTTAGCAGGGGTGTTTATCGGAACAACCGGGGCGTATACTTTAAGAAGATTGGGAGGTTTTATAAGTGGCAAGGATTTACAATCGTAAGTATTTTTTTATAGGCGCACTGTTTTTTGGTTTACTCCTGGGAAATGTAGTGGCCTTAGCTTTAAAAGATGTTATTCCTATATTATTTGAGGGGCCGGAACTAAAGCTGATTGTTAATGAGGTTAACTTAATTATTATGTCTTTCTCCTTTTCTTTTAAATTCAAGGTGTCTCTCGGGGGTTTATTGGGTTTATTAGTAGGTTTATATGTTTATTATTTAAATTAATGATAATTATCATGATACAATAATTTTGTTAAACCTTCTTATAAAGGAGAAATTAAAATAATGTTTGGAAAAGATATTGCCATAGATTTAGGCACCGCAACTACCATTGTGTATGTTAAAGGAAGTGGGATTTTAGTTAATGAACCTACCATCGTAGCCCTGGAGCGTAGAAGTAATAAAGTGTTTGCTGTTGGAATGGATGCCCGGAGGATGGCAGGCAGAACAACTGATGATATATATATCTGTAGACCATTAAAAGATGGTGTTATTGCTGAGTTTTCCGTAACCGAATCCATGTTAAGTTATTTTATAGACAAAGCCTTAAGCAGAAATAAATCATTCTGGAGTTTTTTAGCTGGCAAACCCCGTGTTATTGTAGGCATTCCTTCAGGAGCTACTCAGGTGGAAAAAAGAGCGGTAGAAGAAGCAACCTTAGCTTCTGGAGCTCGGGAAGTATATCTTATTGACGAACCTATGTCTGCAGCTATTGGTGCAGGTTTACCCGTTATGGAACCTCGTGGCTGTATGGTGTTAGATATAGGTGGTGGAACCACTGAAGCAGCAGTCATCTCTATGGGAGGAATAGTAGCTTCTATGTCCAGCAGAATCGCAGGCGACGAGATGAACGAAGAAGTTAGCAGGTTTTTCCGCCACCATTACAATTTACTAATTGGAGATTATACCGCTGAAGATATTAAGATAAATATCGGTTCTGCTTTTCCTTATAATGGGGTAAAAACAGCTCCTGTGAAAGGAAGGGATTTAATCTCAGGCCTTCCCAGGATGGTAGAAGCCAATTCTGATGAGTTGAGGGATGTTCTTCAAAAAATATTCACCGGTATAGCTGACCTGGTGAAATCTACCCTGGAAATTACCCCACCTGAATTATCAGCTGATGTCCTGGATAGGGGCATGATGCTGGCAGGAGGCGGAGCTTTAATCAAAGGCCTTGACCAGTTTCTTACCAGGGAAATTGGTATTCCTGTACATATAGCTCCCAAAGCCCTGGAATCGGTCGCTTTAGGGGCAGGTAAAGCGCTGTCTAATTTGAGCATATTTAGAAAAGTATTGTTTTCCTCTAAAACTAATAGATAAATGAGTAAAACCATTCTACAGGTCTTCCTACTACTTTTGGTTGTCATTGTTTTATCAATTACTCCGCCTGGTGGTAAACCTTTATTCACGGTTATCGGAGGTTCTATTATAGACTCCACCAGAGGTTTAATTTCTTTTTGGTGGAACCTTGGCAGGGCTATTGAAGATTGGGGAGGAGCTATTATTAATTTTGAAAATGTTTTGAGAGAAAGAGCTGATTATAAAGAGAATTTACAGCTTATTAAAACTTTAAACCTGCAAATTGAAAGATTAAGAGCGGAAAACAAAGTTTTAAGAGATTTATGGAAAATTAAAGAGCTTCCGATAAATCTTAATTTTATAGGAGCAAGAGTAATCGGGACCGATTTTAGTATTTTTTCTCCATCCCTCATCCTGGATAGGGGAGCCCGGGATGGTGTAGTAGAAGGCTTAACCCTTTTATATGGCGGAGGTGTTGCTGGGAAAGTGGTTAGAGTATTTGAAACCACCTCCCTGGCAGTTCTCACCAACAATGAGGATTTTGCTATAGGAGGCATGGTTGACCCAGGAGGAGAAATGGGGGTGGTGAGAGGAGGGAAAGAAAATCTAAATATGGAGTTCCTCTCATTAAACCTTCAGATTCAGGTGGGTCAACTGGTAGTATCTTCTTCCAGAGAAGGTATTTTCGGTTTGCCTATCGGAAAAATAAAATCAGTTGATGTTGTTGGCAAAATAACTCCTTCTGCTAAGGTTGAACCCCTGGTAAATCCAGCAGGAGGAAGGTTCTTTCTCATAGTATTGGGGGTAAATCCTGATTGAAAACCTATTGGCCTTCAATTATCCTGATAAGCTCTTTCTTCATTTCTACCTGGCCTTTTTTTTCTTTATTTGACCTTCCTCTGGCTATAACCATCAGTCAATCAGGTAAAAACCATAGACTAAATTTACCTTTCTTTCTGACAATACTTTTAGGTGCTTCAGTTAGCAGGGAGCCTTTATTTTTGGTGGTTTTACTATTATTACCTTTCGCTATTCAGTATATTATTAACCTTATAACTACCGGTAGAAATCTGTTTATTTCTACTTCTTCGGTTATTTTAAAGGTGATGTTAACCTATACTGCTTTCCTGATAATTAAAGTGTTGTTTTTCAACCTGCAAATAAATTCCCAGTTTTTGACCGCCTTATTACCAAAAGTACTATTAACTATGCTTTTGGCTTTATTCTACGCTATTAAAGTTTCCCCATGGATATCCGGGCAAAGCAGTTTTTCGCATTAATATTAATACTTGTTTTAACCCTGCTTTTTTCAGGTAGGCTGTTTTACCTTCAGGTAATTAGAGGCGAGGAGTATGCTAATCTATCAGTTAGAAACTTTCTCAGAACTATACTGGTTCAAGCACCCCGGGGCAATATAGTTAGCCGGGAAGGGACAATTTTAGCTCATGATATTCTTACTTATGTAATAAAAGTTACTCCAGCAGACATCAAAGATGAAGATAAGATAATTGAATTACTTATTTCTACCTTAGGAGTTACCAGAGAGGATGTTTTGAAAGCTATAAATGATGAGTTATTACCCTATTATTATCCCAGGATAGTTGCGGTTGATATTCCCCTGGACAAAGTTTTGGAACTGAAAATAAAAGAAAAAGAGTTCCCGGGATTATCCGTAGAGATGTCCCCGCTAAGAAAATATGAGAAAGCAGAATCTTTTGCTCATGCTATAGGATATGTGGATGAAATAAGTAAAGAAGAGCTGTTTAGATTATTTCATCGGGGCTATACTTCAGGAGATAGAATTGGTAAAACTGGTGTAGAAAAACAGTATGAAGAATATCTACGAGGTATAAAAGGAAAGCAAGTATTCAAAGTTGATGTTCTCGGTAAAGAAAGATTTTTGCAAAGTGAAAAGTTGCCCGAAAAAGGTAATAACCTGGTTCTTACACTGTCGGACGAACTTCAGCTGAAAGTATCAGATATTATTAAAGATTTACCGGGGGCTGCTATTCTGATGAACCCTAAAAATGGTGAAATTCTTGCTTTTGTTAGTAACCCCAATTATAATCCTAATTATTTCGTTAGAGGATTGGGACAGGCTATCTGGAACCTCTGGATGCAAGGCAGAGCATTGGTTAATAGGGCTATTAGTGGTCAATATCCACCTGGCTCTACCTTTAAAGCTTTAGTAGCTATTGCTGGGCTAGAAAGCGGAATGTTTACAGATAGAACAGTAGTAAATTGCCGTGGTTTTTTAACTGTAGGAGGGAGGGTTTTCAGATGCTGGACTTATCCAAGGGGACATGGAGCGGTTGATATGCGCGAAGCAATCGCTGTCTCCTGTAACGTCTATTTTTATACGCTGGGAGCAGAAGTTGGTATTAACAAGATAGTTGAATACGCTGAAAATCTTGGATTTGGCAAACCTACAGGTATAGATTTACCCAACGAACTTCAGGGCTTATTTCCTAATCCCCAATGGAAAAGAGAAAAAATAAAAGAGAGATGGTATGCTGGGGATACCGCTAATTTATCAATTGGTCAGGGTTATTTACTGGCAACCCCTCTGCAGATGGCATCTTTTTACAGTTTTATTGCCAATGGTGGGTATAGGGTTAATCCCCATATAGTCAAGAGTGTCAGGAACAACCAGGGTGAAGAAATATACCGAGCTTATTTTCCTCCCCTTTTCCAGGATGTACCTTTGAACACAATTAAAGTAATCAAAGAAGGGCTAAGAAGAGCAGTTACTCACGGTGGTGGATTAAGCCCACTCAGAGAGTTGCCTATAGAAGTAGCCGCTAAGACTGGTACAGCTCAGACTGCTCGTAACGAAAGACCTCACTTGTGGCTGGTTGCCTATGCTCCAGCTAATGACCCAGAAGTAGTAGCAGTAATTCTTTCTGAAAGCAGTAGGTATGACTTAGCCAATAGATTAGCACCTTATATGAGAAGAGTTCTTGAGGCCTGGATTGAGTATAAAAATAGAGGAAACTGATCCTCTTTTCTCCAGTGGTAGCCTTTTTTTAAGCCTTAAAAAAATTATGCAGGTTTAAGAATGAGATTAGTAATTATTTTTATTCTAACCGTTATCTTAACCAGCCTCGGTTTAGTAAATCTTTATTCCATACACCAGGGCTATTCCAATCAATTTTATATGCAGATATTTGCCTTTTTTCTGGGAGTATTAATCCTTATTTTCATGAGATTTATTAACTTGAAGCGTTTTATGTGGTTAGCGCCTTTTGCCTATATAGTAGGTTTAATTACACTTATCCTCATTCCCCTCGGAATGGGAAAAGAAGCCTTCGGTGCTACTCGTTGGATAAGTCTCGGTGGTTTTCAATTCCAACCTTCAGAGTTCGCCAAGATATCTCTTATTCTGGCTTTAGCCACTTTGTTAACTAAAAAAGGAAACCCCTTACTTAAATATTTCTATTCAATATTAACTTTCGGAATTTATGGGTTGCTGGTGTATTGGCAACCTCATCTCGGTACTTCATTGGTTCTGGGAATGATTTTTATAAGTATGGTTTATTTCTCTAACCTTCCATTAAAATATTTAGTTGTTTTATCTGTAATTTTCTTACTGGTCATGCCTTTTGGCTGGTTCATGCTGGAAGATTTCCAGAAAGCAAGGTTGCTGGTTTTTATTAACCCCGGATTAGATCCTGGTGGTCTTGGATATAATATAATGCAATCCCTGATTACTGTGGGTTCAGGAGGGTTTACGGGAAAAGGGTTTATGCAGGGAACCCAGGCCAGGTTAGGTTTTCTGCCAGTACCCTGGTCAGATTTTGCTTTTGCTTCATTAATGGAACAAGGTGGCTTTATGCTGGGTCTATTTATAATTTTCTCTTTTATGATAATATTTGGACTTACCTTATCGTTAATTTCCGCTAGTCTTACCCCACAGGGCGTTTTATTGATTGCCGGTGTTTTAGGAATGTGGGGATTTGAAACCTTGATAAATATTGGGATGAATATGGGGATAGCCCCGGTGGTGGGTATTCCTTTACCATTCATCAGTTATGGTGGTAGCGCCATGATTAAAAATTACCTGGCCTTGGGACTTTTAATTACAGCCTGTTCAAAAAAGGAGAATAGAGGATTATGGTTCAATTCAAAAATGTAAGTTTTGTGGATTTATTAGACAGCATTAGCTCCAACAGCCCAGTCCCTGGTGGAGGGAGCGTTTCTGCTCTTCTACTTTCTTTAGCCGGAGCTTTATCTCGGAAAGTTTGTTCAATAAGCAAAAAACAGGGTTATTTACCTGAGTATAATGATAAATGCGCGAGTATTATACAAAAAGGGTTAGAATTAGCGGAAGAAGATGCAGATAAGTATCTTAAAGTAATAGAATCTTTTCGCCATAAAACCGGCATAAAAGACTCATTACATCAAGCAGCTTTAACCCCGTTAAAAATAAGTTTTGAAGGTTTAGCTTTTATGGATACTGCTTTAGATTTATCTTTAAAAGGTAACTCTAAAGCTATTACCGATGCTTTGATTTCTTCTTTGATGGCTCAGATTGCCACCCTGGGAGGGATTCTTAATGCTCGGATTAATCTGGAGGAAATGCCTCCCGGATCCCTTAGAGACGAAATTATTTCCTGTCTAAAGGAAATAATTAATAATTACAGGAGTAAAGAGCGGCAAATTAGCGCCGTAGTTGATTCTTATCTTAAAACAGTTGACACCTTTGAATAATTATTGTATTCTATACAGTGCATTCTTGTTTTATTACCCAAGGAGGAAATTCACCAAGCATGTCAGTAAATTATATACCGAGCGATATTCCGAATTTACCCATTAGAAAACAGTTTCTAATTGCCAAAGAATTAGGCATTAAGGGTTTTTCCAGATTGCCTAAAGAAGTTTTAACCAAGAAAATTCAGGATATTTTAGAAAGAAAAGTTTCTGAAAAAGATATAGAGGTTTCCAAAGTAAAAACTCACGAAGCCAAAATTCAGGAGAGCAAATCCAGTCTTCATTCAACAGCAGTTGTACCTGCTGTAGTTCAAGAAACCGGAGTTCTGGAAATATTAGAAGAAGGTTTCGGTTTTCTGCGAACTAAATACACTATGTCTTCTTTAGATATATATGTTTCTCCTGCTTATATAAGGAAGTTAGGTCTAAGGACCGGCGATACTATAATTTGCTGGACAAGGCCTCCACGAGTACAAACACAGGAAAAATATCCCGCCTTAGCTGAGATTATTTCTGTCAACGGGATGAAACCTGATGAAGTGAGAGGGAGGCCCCGTTTTGAAAGCCTTACTCCTATCTTTCCCCGTGAACAACTTATACTGGAAACTGATTCTCAAGATCTGGCAACCAGGCTGGTGGATTTGATTGCCCCTATAGGAAGAGGGCAGAGGGGCCTTATTGTGGCTCCTCCCAAAGCGGGCAAAACTACCATCATAAAAAAGATTGCTCAGGCAGTAACCAAAAAGTATGGCGATGTTTTAGTTATTATCTTGCTTGTGGATGAAAGACCAGAGGAAGTTACCGATATAAGGCGTTCGGTAGAGAAAGCTGAGGTAGTCAGCTCTACTTTTGATTTAGGCCCGGAAAACCATGTTCGGGTGGCTGAATTAACCCTGGAGAAAGCTAAAAGGTTAGTAGAAATCGGAAGACATGTAGTAATTTTACTTGATGGTATTACCAGGATGACCCGCGCTTATAACAATTATATACCTCCCAGCGGAAGAACTTTGTCAGGAGGACTTGACCCGGCTTCTATCCAGGGACCCAAAAGATTTTTCGGGGCAGCTCGAAATGTGGAATTTGGAGGTAGTTTAACCATACTGGCTACTGCTTTAGTAGAAACAGGTAGCAGAATGGACGAAGTGATATTTGAAGAGTTTAAGGGTACCGGTAATATGGAGTTGGTTTTAGATAGAAAGTTAGCTGAACGCAGATTGTTTCCGGCAATCAATGTGCAGAGGTCAGGCACAAGGCATGAAGAACTTCTTTATTCCCCTGACGATTTAGAGCAGATTTATAAATTGAGAAGATTAATTGCTGATTCTGAATCTGTTCAGGCAATGGATCAAATTATAAACTTATTGAGACGAACCCGCTCAAATCGGGAATTTTTTCAAACTCTGTCAAAGGTGGGAATGTGATGATTAGAGTAATTATTTTAAGTAAAACGGAAAACCCTATGGAAGTGCTCTACTTAGCAGCGCGTACCTCTCGTTATGTAGGAGATTTTGATACCCAACTTAAAGTAAAACCAAAAGAAAGTGAAAAAGAAAAGCTCGTCCGCAATCTGGTTAAGTGGGGTCACCTTTCAATATTAGAGCATGTTTCTTTTGTTTTTGGTATTGAAGGTATTTCACGGGTAACCTCTCATCAACTGGTAAGACATCGGTTAGCTTCTTATACCCAGCAAAGCCAACGGTATGCTTCTATGAAAGATAACAACCTGATAATACCACCTTCTATACAGCGTAACTCTGAAGCCTTAAAGATTATGAAAGATATAGAGAAGAAAACTATGGATGCCTACCATAAGCTCTGTACTTTGGGGATTCCTATGGAAGATGCCAGGTACTTATTACCTCATGGACTGGATACTCGTATCGTTATGACTATGAATATGCGAGAACTCTGGAACACCTGTTCTGTTAGATTATGCACCCTATCTCAATGGGAAATCCTCTCTTTATTTGAGGAAGTGCGAAAAGCGGTGGGAACAGTATCGCCTTTCCTGGCTTCTCTCTTACAAGCTCAGTGCCTTCATCTCGGTAAGTGTCCGGAAGATACGCCCTGCGAAGTTTTAATTTCAGCAAAAAAGGCTTGATTATTTTTAAAAAATATTAGATACACCTCTTTTTAACGAAAAAGTTGCAGTTGAAGTTTATTTTTCCTGCAACTTTTTGTTTTATATCCCTGGTTACAGATTCTTATGTTTAGTTATTACTCTCCTCTTACCCCTTCACCTATTGACACCCACCCCTCTTTCCTGTAATATATACTCACTCTGGTTGGTGGTATCCACC
>QLTX01000039.1 GCA_018725175.1 Candidatus Psychracetigena formicireducens | reverse complement strand
TATTATGCAAATAGCAAGCAGAGTTCTCGATGATAAAAAAGCCACATTTTTAAGTAATATGCCTAATACGACCTGATGAATGGGTGGTAGTTTTTCTATAATCTCCTTCATCTCATATATGGGGCTTCGGGAGGTTTCAACTTCTCCAGCTCTAAAATCTATTTCGTCATCCATAATATGAGGGTTTTTCCTGGCCTTTCTAAGGTGGGTTATACTTTGATTAATAGTAGTTCTGTGAAGCCAGGAGACATATGCTTCGGGTTTTACATTAACCATATGGTATTAAAACTTGGTGAAAACTTCTTGCATCACTTCTTTAGCTTCTTCCTCATCTTTGAGGATCCCATAAGAGAGTCTCAGAAACCTGTGGTACCATTGGTAATAAATTTCTTCAAACTCTCCCATTTGGGATGCCTTCATTAGGATAAGACGCTTAACTCGGTCGTTTCGTTTAATGGTAGGTAAAGTTTTTTCCGGTTTTTAAAATAAGCAAAATCACTGAAGTTTAGTTTTTGAGCAATTCTTAAAGCTTGAGAAAAATTCTCTCCTACTTGCTTGGGTTCGTGAGCATCAGACCCAAAAGTTATATCCACCCTTTCGGTCTTAAGTATTGAAAGAATATTTTTTGAAGGGTACATTTCTTTGGCAGCATATCTTAAGCCTGAGATGTTTATTTCTACCACCATTCCTTCGTTTTTAAGATTTTTTGCCAGGTCAAGCATAGTTTCTTCAAAATCCTGTCTGGGGCGGTGATTAAATTTTTTGGGTAGGTCTAAATGCCCTACGATGTTAAATAAACCTGAAAGAATGAGCTTTTTTATATTTCTGTAATACTCAGAATAAACTTCATCAATGACCCTATTATTCCACTCTTCAATTTGGCGAGGGCTATCAAAGAGCCAATCTCCCAGGACATGGATAGAACCAATGGCATAGTCAAAAGGGTGTCTACTCAGTATTTTTCTGGTCTCATTTTCATAGTTTTCGTCATAATCAACTTCAATTCCTAATAAAATATCCAATTTAGAAGAATACTTCTCTTTTAATTCCAGTACAGTCTTCACATAATGAGATAAAATATTTTCAGGCATAGATAGATGGATAAAAGGTTTCAGTGCAGGTATATGTTCATGGGGGAGGTGGTCAGAAAAACCGAAAATTTCAAATTCTTTATTTATAGCAACTTCAATATACTCTTCCATTTCGCCCACGGCGTGCCCGCAAAGTTTTGTATGAATGTGTAAATCTAACATGTCCAATCTCCTTATACATAAGATAGCGATTATTACATTTCAAAACACCATTAAATATAATACAGGATTGAAGTTAAAAAATATATGCTATACTTAATTAGTGGAGAATATCCCGTAGAAATGGATGATAACTTGTATCAAATAATAAGAATTCAAGGACTTTTTCTTCTTTTAATTCTAAGCGCTCTTTTTTCTGTTTTAGAGGTTTCATTTCTTACAGTAAGCAAAAGTAAACTAAAAAGTTTATATGATATCGGTTATCAGCGAGCTAAGATTTACCTGGATTATAAAGATAAACCCGAGGAGCTTATTCAATCTATATTGGTAGGGAACAACCTGGTAAATATAATTGCAGCAGTGTTATCCACCGTCGTGTTTTCTAAGCTCTTATCTGATGGAGGGGCAACTGTAGCTGCTATTACCGCCAGCTTAGGCATTATTATCTTCGGGGAAATTATTCCTAAAACTTTTGGTTCCTACCGGGGAGAAAAGGTGTTGTTTATTCTCTCCTGGTTTACATCTTTTGTCCTGTTCATCTTTAAACCTTTAAGCAGGTTATTAGGGGGCTTTTCTATGTTCTTCCTGAGGGTATTTGGTTTTAAAAAGGAGGATTATCCAGCCTCTATCAGCCTGGAGGAAGTAAAGGCAGTGATGGAAATGGGAGAAGAACACGGTTCTATTGAAGAAGAAGAAACAAAGATGATTCATGGTGTTTTTTCTTTAGGCCAGACTTATGCTTATGAAGTTATGGTACCTCGTGTTGATATGGTTGCCCTGGAAGTAAATACCGATTATGCCGAAGCTCTGAATACTTTTGTGGAAAGCGGGCATACCCGCTTACCTATTTATGAAGATACTATTGATAACATTATCGGGGTAGTTCATTCCAACGATGTTCTTAGAAACCTGGTTTTAAAAAATGAGATTAAGTCTATAAGAGAGATTATCCGAGAGCCTTATATTATTCCTGAAACAAAAAGGGTAGATGAATTGTTGAAAGAGCTGAAGGAACTCAAACTGGCTATGGCAATTGTGGTAGATGAGTATGGAGGCATAGCAGGGCTGGTTACTATTGAAGATATTGTTGAAGAGATTGTGGGAGATATTAAAGATGAGTTTGACAAAGAAGAACCAGAAATTGTTCCAACTGGGGAAAATCAGTTTATAGTTCAGGGCAAGATTTTGTTAAATGATTTAGAAGAACAATTGGGGATTAATTTCCGAGTTATTATGAAGAGTGAGGACGAAGAGGAAGAATGGCAGGAAGAGTTTAACACACTTGCTGGTTTTATCTATGCTAAATTGGGTCGCTTCCCTAAAGTAGGGGAAGTTTTAGGAAACGATATATTAAAAATTGAGGTTCTGGAAGTAAAAGGAAGGCGTATTTACAAAGTTAAAATATATTTAAGTAATTAGCCTCCACAATCTTTTACCATTTTCTCCACCGCTTCAACTGGCACTTTATATTTTAAAGATATTGTTTTGTAATCTCTATTTTTGAATGCCCTTTCTTTAACCAGTAAATTGCCGGGAACTAATAATTCTGAAGCAAAGTAATTAGCCTCTTCCTCCTCTTTACTGGTTCCGCTCAAGCCACATAGATAGAACTTATATTGATGGAGAGTGAAATGGCCTAATTCGTGAGCCAGAGTAAACTGTTTCCAGAAAGGGTATAAAAACCTGTTGATACCAATATAAGCCTTACCTTTAAGAAATACCAGTAAACCAAAGATGTTTTCAGGAAAGGTATAACTAATGATTTTTATTCCCAGCCTACTCCCTAATTCATAGGGATTAACAAGTTTTTCTCCTCCAGCATATTTATTTCGTAAAAGCAGAGCTTCCCGGCTAATTTCTTTACGGTTCATTTTTTGGTTTCTTCTTTTAACAGGAACTCAATAAAGGAAGCTACCGCTTTTTTTCCTTCGGGGCTTAAGTTGGAGGCAGCTTTAAATATTAAATCAATTTCACCCAGGCCTTCTTCCAGGAGAGTTGAGGGGTTGACTCCTAATACTTCACTTAATTTCATAATCGTATCAAGAGAAGGAAGGCGTTTGCCTCTTTCCAGCTGAGATAAAAAACCCTCTGTTAGTTGTGCTCTGCGGGCTAACTCCCTTAAGGAGATGCCCAGCGCTTCTCGTAATCTTTTGACTGTTAAGCCTAATTTATTTATCTCGGTTTCCCCCTATACTTTATTTCTTGAATAGTACCGGTAGTAACTTAAGCCAGGTAGCATAAACCTTCTTAATCTCTTTAGTAGCTGCTTCTAAGGGAACTTCAGTTACTTTGCCATCTTTGTAGGAAGCCATATAACCAAACTTTTCTTCATGCACCAGGTCTATAGCTTTAATACCCACCAAAGTTCCTAATACCCTGTCAAACAGGGTTGGAGGTCCTCCTCTTTGAATATGACCGATTTGCACAGAGCGGGTTTCCAGTTTAGTTCTTTTTTCTAATTCCTTAGCGATGTATGCACCGGCAGCTCTTTTTCCCAGAATTATATGTCCAAAGGAATCCACTTCATTCTGAGCAGAATCGGTAGTAGCAGTAATTTCAATACCCTCAGAAACTACCACTAAACCGTATCCCTTTCTCTGGTGATGTTTAAGAATGGACTTAGAAAGCTCTTCCAGGTTTACCGGAACTTCCGGGAGTAAAACAGCATCTGCTCCTCCTCCCAGGGCAGTATAAAGAGCTACCCACCCTGCATGCCTTCCCATGACTTCCAGAACCATTATTCTTCTATGGCTTTTGGCAGTATCTCTTAATCTTTCCAGCGCTTCCATGGATGTGGTAGAGGCTGTATCAAAACCAAAGGTAAAGTCAGTTTCCGACAGGTCATTGTCCATGGTTTTAGGGACACCAACAACTCTTACTTTAAAATCACCATAGAGCCTGGACGCAACGCCAAGGGTATCTTCTCCCCCAATAGCGATAAGGGCGTCAAGTTTAAGACTTAAGAGGCTGTCTAAAACTTTCTGAGGGCCACCTTCCATTTTGTAAGGATTGGTTCGGGAGGTTCCGAGGATGGTGCCTCCCTGGCTGATTATTTCTTCCACATCCTTAAGGTTAAGCTCTTTTCCTTCTCCCTCTAACATTCCCTTCCAGCCTAAAGGTATGCCGATAATTTCATCGGCAAAATCTATCCCCCGGTAAACGATAGCTCTAATAGCTGGGTTGAGTCCCGGACAATCTCCTCCACCGGTTAGTACCCCGATTCTCATTGGTAATCCTCCTTTACACCCTATTGGAAGCCCCGAAGAGCCTTACTTTATTTTTCACAACCTCTTTTACCAGGTCCTTAGAAAACTTTAATATTTTACGAGGGTCAACTTCTTCGGGGAACTTATTTAGACCGACTTTCATACCCTGAACAAAAGCCTTATTCAACTCAGTAGCAACATTAATTTTAGCAATCCCTAATTTAATACCTTCAACAATATACTCATCTAATACCCCGGAAGAACCATGTAAGACCAAAGGTAAATCAATTTTTTCCCTGATTTTTTTAATCCTGGGGAGGTCTAATTTTGCCTCCTGTTTTAACAATCGGTGGATACTTCCCACCGCTACAGCCAGAGAATCAATACCGGTCTCTTTAACAAATTGTTCAGCTTCTTCGGGATTGGTCATCAGCATTTCAATTTCTTTTTCATCAATACCTTCTTCACTTCCTCCAACCCTGCCTAACTCAGCCTCAACAGGAATGCCCACGGCGTGAGCCATATCCACTAGAGATTTGCTTATACGAACATTATCTTGGTAAGATAATAATGAACCATCAAACATTAGCGAAGTAAAACCTGCTTTAAGGCACTCTACATTTTGTTTAAAATCGGTTCCATGATCCAAGTGGAGAACTACCGGGATAGATACAGAATCAGCTACATTTTTTATCATATCAACTATATTATGCAAGCCAGCATATTTAATCGCACCCTGACTGGCTTGCAAAATTACTGGAGCTTTCTCTTCAGCACAAGCTTCTATTATGGCTTGAACATATTCCAAGTTATTAGCATTAAAGGCTCCAACAGCCCATCCTTCTTTATAAGCCCTGATGAGAATATTTTTACTGGTAGTTAAAGGCATTTAAACCTCCTATAAAATATTTAGCCTGTCTATTAATAATAGAATTATCACCATAATATCATAACAGAACTAACTTTATTTCTTGATGTTTATCAAAAAATATCTATTTATAAAATAAGTTTAGCTATGTTAGGTCAATAGTTTCCTGAGTTACCGCTGTGTATAGTTTTATTAACCCGTCAATATCTTTTAAAGAGGCTATTTCTACTGTGGAATGGGTATATCTTACCGGGAAGCAAACCGGTATGGCTTGGTAGCCTTTATAAGCTGTTTCCACAGCACTGGCATCGGTAGAGCCGCCGCTAACACCATATTGCAGGGTTACCCCAACTCGGGAAGCGATTTTTTCCATAAAATTGATAAGCTCTTTTCCCGCTACCATCCTGTTGTCAACTATTCTTAGGGTGGGTCCACCTCCGACTTCAAAAGAACCTTCGTACATAGAAGCGACACCTGGAAAGTCTGGACTGGAGATAGAATCGCAGGCAATGGTGATATCCGGGTTAAATTGGGGACCAAGGACCATAGCACCTCTTAATCCGATCTCTTCTTCGGTAGTAAAAGCCAGGACTACTGTGTTTTCCGGGGGGTGCTCTTTAAAGTTGTGAAGAAGCTTGATAAGGGTATAACAACCCAATCTATCATCTATTCCACGACAGCAGATTAAGTCATCACGATTAAAAAAGGAGAGTTCTTTAGTAAACACCATAGGAGTTCCTATTTTGATTCCCAGGGCAACTGCTTCTTCGCGGGTTTTAACCCCGACATCTATTTTTAACTGATGGAAGGGAGTAGTTTTTTCTCTTTCCTGGGGTTCAATGGTAAGGTGGGGAGGCTTCAAACCTATGATGCCTGTTACTTCACCTTTGTCAGTAAGTACCCTTACTATTCTGGAAGGGAGGATACGGTCATCAATACCCCCGAGTTTTTGGAAGGAAAGATAACCCTTTTTGTCAATGGCTGAGACTACCAGTCCTAACTCGTCCATATGAGCCATAAACAGGGTTGTAGAGACACCTTTATTACCTTTTACGATAGCTGTAAGATTTCCCAGAGAGTCTATTCTGACATCATCTGTGTATTTTTGAACCTCTTTTTTAATGAATGACCTGATAGGTTCTTCAAAACCAACCACTCCAGGAGTGTTAAGCAGGTCGGTTAATAGGGTTAAATCTTCTTTTAACATGGCATACCTCCATTAGTTTAATAGCATTACTTTATTATTTTACTCATCCCTAATTTAGAAAACCTGTTAGTAAGCCTAATATATACTGCGGCAATTTAAATAAATTATAACAGGTTTATTAATACCATGTTAGAATTAATCAATTCAAAGTTATGGAGGTAATACAATGTATTTAAAAGGAAAAAAAATAGCGTTGGTTATTGATAAGAATTTTGAGGACTCGGAAGCTGTGTATCCTTATTTCCGTTTGATAGAAGAAGGAGCAGAAGTAATCATTGCTGGGCCGCTTAAGGCTACTATTATTAACGGAAAGTGGGGTTACCCTCTTAAGTCTGACATTGCTATAGAGGAACTTAAGGCAACTGATTTTGACGGGGTTATTGTACCAGGAGGTTATGCTCCAGATTTACTGAGGAGATATCCACATCTTTTGAATTTTGTGCATGAAATATTCAACCAGGGAAAGTTAGTAGCATCAATATGCCATGGTCCCTGGGTGCTTATCTCAGCTAAAATACTTTCTGGAAAAAGGGTAACCTGTGTCCCGGCGATTAAAGATGATGTTATAAATGCCGGAGCTTCCTATTTTGATGAGGAAGTAGTGGTTGATGGAAACCTGGTTACTTCCAGAAATCCTTTTGACCTTCCAGCTTTTATGAAAGCTATCATAACCTTTCTGGGTAAAAAATAATAGCTAAAAATTTGATAAATAGCAAAAACTAATCTCCATAGCAGAAAGGAGAACCTATGAAAATCGTTATTATTGGAAACGGAACTGCTGGTATTACAGCAGCCAGTACTATTAAAAAACGGAGCCCTTCAGCTTCCCTTACCCTGATAACCGAGGAAATTTATCCCTATTATCCCAGGCCCAACCTAATTGAATATATGGCTGGAAGAATAAAATTAAATGAGTTGTTTGTAAGAAATTTTGATTGGTATGGGAAAATGGGGATTAGTTTACTCAATAAAAATAGGGTCATACAGGTAAACTTTGCAGAAAAGGAAATTTTGCTGGAGAGTGGCGGGGTTATTATTTACGATACTCTTCTTATAGCTTCAGGTTCGAAACCAAATATACCACGCGTTCCTGGGGTTGAGTGGGTTAAAGTTTTTACCCTGGGGAACCTGGAATCATGTTTTTCCCTTAGGGAAAAAGCAGGAAAGGAAGGAGAAGTCTTGATTATTGGAGGAGGCATACTGGGTCTTGAGATAGCCAAAGCCCTAAAAGATACTTCTGTAGAAAAAGTAACTGTTTTAGAGCAATCTGATTATCTTTTAAGCAGACAACTGGATAAACAAGGTGGAGAACTTCTGGGGGAAAGATTCCAGAACATGGGAATAAAAGTAGTGTATACCGCTAAAACCAAAGAAATGGTTCCCTTAGATAGTGGGTCTAAGGTAATTCTGGAGGATGGAAGAGAATTTATTACTCCAGTTGTGATAGCCTGTATTGGTACCTCTCCCGAGATGAAATTTTTAAGATCATCGGGGCTTCAACTTAACCGAGGAGTGGTAGTTGATAGGTATTTAAAGACCAATATTCCTGATGTTTTTGCCGCAGGTGATGTGGCTGAGTTTGAAGGAAAAACCTGGGGTATCATGCCAGCAGCCTTTGAACAGGGAGAAATAGCCGGTCTGTCTATACTTGGTGAAGAAGTGGAATACCGAGGGACCATACCTTCTAATAGATTAAAAGTTGCTGGGATTAACCTGTTTTCCATGGGTACAGTTAACCCTCTACCTGATGATAAATGTACCACCCTGATAAAATACGAAGAGGCTAAAGGGGTTTATAAAAAAGCGGTATTTGATGAAACAGGCAGCCTTATCGGGGTGATTCTTCTTGGTTCAGCTAAGGGAGCAAACCAAATGATTCGCCTTATAAAAGAAAGTAAAAACTGCCTACAATACGGACAAGATATCTTAGAAGACGACTTTGATTTTGAGGCTATTTATTAACTCTATATTCCCCACATTTTTATGGTATATTAATAATATGGTATATTAATAAAATAGAAGTAAAGAATAATGAGGAGTGAAGTCCACTAAATTTTGCTAAATACTCAAAAATACGGATGTGAAATAGTATTAGCAATTGCTTTTAAAAAGTCTCTCTATAGATTTGAATAGAATGTAGATAATAATGATAAAATTGAAAGGAATGAGAAATTTACCCTTAACATTTATAAATTTTCTACCATACCACCTATTATACATTTGCATTGCTAAAGACCTTTCCACAAATAAGTGCTTGTTGAAGAATTCAAATTTTTCAACGAAAGAATTTCTGATTCTTTATTTTTTGGTAAATTAAGCTAATGGTTTTAGCTGATGATAATTTCGAAGAAATAAAAAAACGAGTTTTTGATGCTTACAAAAATGAAGATCCTGTTTTCCAAAAATTTAGAGAATACGCTAGACAGATTAAGAATGATGTAAAACCAATCAGACCTTATTCTGTTAATGCTGTTTCTTTTGTATCTTCTGACGGTGGAGATAATCGTTTATATTTTAACCCTGCTGTAATAGAATTAGTCAGAGTCGTTGACTCACGAGGAAATCAATGTGCTTTAGATGCAATTGCTTCAAACTCAAAAACTGATGAATTAAATCAGAGAGTACAACCTGAAAATCCACTTTTAGTTGAACCCCTTAGAAGGTTATGTAATGATTTGAATTTAAGTGTCGTTGATTTATCTTATTTATTAGGAGGTCTTGGAAAATCTGGAAAAAGTACTGGTGCTGTGCGGGTTTATAGAGATATAATTGAGTGGGCAGTCCTTTACGATTTAATGAAATATCGAGAATGGGGTTCAGATACAATTATTGTTAGAGAAGGAATGTTAAGGACAAAGTCTTTTAAAAGGCAAGTATTTCCTAAAATAGATCAATTAATACGAGAAGCACATCAAAAACATAAACAAAAAAATATTTCAGTTTCATTAGTAGGAGTGGCAAAACAAAGTGCAGTATTGAGTAGGTTGTCAGTTGCTTTAGAATTAGAGGAAACAATGCATAAACCTTTTCCATGCTATGTTCAAGTCCCTGTAAATATTGAAGCAGATTGCTATAACTTTGACAGGACATGGCTCGACACTCTTGAAACAAGTGAACCTGGTGAAGAAGGAACTTATTTATACCAATCCATAGGAAAATTATATTTAGTAAAATTTGGTGATAGGCCTTTTGATCCTGTTTGGCCAGTAGACATAGCAGAATGGCAATTATCTGACGCTGATAAAATTATAGGTCAATTAACAAAAGATGCACAACCGGGATTTCCTATACCCGATTTTCCTATGTGTGTTCAAAAAGCACATGATTTTGCAAAGGTTAATAGTCTAGAAGTAGATATTTTACAAGATATTTTATGTGATGGTATAATGCAAAAACTAACTACCCAGGAAAAGGAGAAAATTTTACGAATGAAATACTTAGGTCAAAACTTAACAAATATTAGGTACCGTAATGCCTGAACTATTTGCTAAATCAAATATATTTGGAACCTTTAAAGGATTCAGCGAAAAAGGTTTTGAATTTGCAGCAGAAATTATTGCCCCGTATGACTCATCAATGTTAGAGAGGCCGCAACTTGGTCAATTTTTATTGGTAGAACTTAGTTCACAAGAAGAAGCATCTTTAGGAAGAATCACAAAATTTGTTCCTTCGGGTTTGCTGGCATCAGCAGAAGGCGAGGATTATATTAATACAATGCAGAGTAGAGACCAAGAGGTGCCAGAGGATTTAAAAAAAACCAAGTTAAAATACAGGGTACAAATCAAGTTACTTGGAGCTGTTAAAAATGTTAATAATAAAATTGTTTTTGTTCCCTCACAAAGACGACTTCCACACTTAGGTGCAAAAGTTTCCATGCCAAGTACAAATGTACTAAAAGAACTTTGTTCTCTAAGTGAGGGGGATACAGATATTGGTGATTATGTTTTGGGAGAATTTGTTTACTCTGGAAGAACTTCTGAACCAGAAGAAGTGTTACGTCACATCGAGCCTGCACTTAAAGTTACTTTTAATATTAATAATCTTGTTTCAAAACGCACTGTTGTTTTTGCTAGAGCAGGTTATGGAAAATCAAACCTAATAAAGTTCTTAGTAGCTGAATTATATCGCAATGGGAGTCCAAAGACGGATAGAGGTAGGAATGTTGGAGTATTAATTTTTGATGCAGATGGAGAATACTTTTGGCCTGATTTTAAAGATAGACCTGGTCTCTGTGATGTTGCCCAGTTACAAGACCAACTTGTAGTTTTCACATCACGCCCAGCATCTAACAAATATTATAATAGTTGGAAAGCAGGTAATGTAAGAATAGATATACGAGATTTACCATCTCGTGATGTAATAGGAATTTCAATCTCATCAGATAGGCAAAATCAACAAAATGTGATTAAACTAAAATCCCTTGATTCTGCTAAGTGGAGAGAATTGGTTGATTTAATATCAAAAGATGGGTTAAATGCAGATGATAAGGAAATTGGAAAAATCTTAGGCTATCAAAATTTTAATGATGCCAGAGCTGAGATTTTAGCTGCTAAAAGCAACATGACTAATGTTGTTAATCATCTTCACGACCCAAACAGCCAACTTTTGAATGGAACAATCGAAGCATTAAGAAGTGGGCATTGTGTAATTGTAGATATAAGTTTGTTGAGTTCAACTGCAGGGTATAATATTGCAGGGCTATTAATGCGAAAAATTTTTTATTACAATCAAGAGAATTTTACCGGTGAATCCCCCATTCCAGTAATTTCAATTATTGAAGAAGCACAAAGTGTTTTAGGTAGAAACTTAGAAGAATCCAGTCCTTTTGTAGAATGGGTTAAAGAAGGGCGAAAATATGATTTAGGTGCAATTTTGGTTACTCAA
>QLTX01000038.1 GCA_018725175.1 Candidatus Psychracetigena formicireducens | reverse complement strand
TGGATGAGGTTACGGTGTAATGTATGATATGTTAATTAGTGAACGGTCTACTAGTCCTTTTACCCTTTTGAGATGCTCATACAGAAAGCCGATTGCGTATAACTTGTTCTTATATGATGTTGCACGCTTCACATTTTATTAACCCTCTTTTTTATAGTAATCCATGGGAGGTATCTAGCGTGAAATGGTGTTTCTGGTGGATCATACATAAATCCTTCTTCAGCAAGAAACATGTTACAATAACCAAATATCTTGTGCCAAACGTCAACAAAAACTTCCTCAAAGGGGACATTATTTAGGACCGGTCTTATTTTACTTAAAGCATTTTTAATTTCTAAGTGGTTTCGGTCAAGGAAATCACAAACTGTTTTTGCAGTTTGCTTATCTATTTTGCTAATGATCTTCTCATCTCTTGGAAAAAAAACTGGAACTTCAACTTTGTAATGCCTACCTTTTTGAGAAATATACTCTAATTTTTTTAGAAAATTAAGGAGCGCACTTCTGTTTTTTATACTTCTTATTTCTCCATTTGTCGCCAGTGCTTCAAGAAGCTTTCCACAGTCGTTAAGCAAATTTTCGCCATAAAGAGACAAAATATTAGCAAACGTTTCTCTTAAATCTGGATCCCCTTCGATATGTTCTGAGACTGCAGATGATGCTTGCCACAATATGTCAGGTAAGGAAGACCTTGGTCCAGCATGATCACCAAATGAAGTAAAAGTATACTTTCCAGCATCCATGTTGTGACTTCCCCAATATAGCCTGTGAACATTTATGCCGGAAGATTCCCCACCTTGGAGGATATAGTCTCTCTTACCAGGTTGTTCTTTATGTCTTCTCAAAAAGTTATTTTGCATTGTTTCTGAATTGTCAACCGAAAAATTGAGGTAGCTCTAAGCAACATTTTCAGGCCACCTTCCCCAGTTGTTTTTGGGTCTTTAAATTTCTGTTTCCTTCAAGCCTTCTTATCCTTGCCTCTTCCTTCCTTTGCCTCCTTTCTTCAATGACCCTATCTGCCTCCCCATTATGCATCTGAGAAGGTGTAACATAGCCAATAGAACCATGATATCTTCTGTTGTTATAGTAATCAATAAATACAGCCAGAATTATCCTTAACTGTTCAAAGCTTACATAATCCTTAAACCTGAGCCAGTCATACTTCAGTATCCTGAACCATGATTCTATCCAGGCATTGTCCTTGGGTGTCTGGTACCTGGCAAAGAGTTGTCTTATCCCTAAGTCCCTGAAGAATTCCTTTGCCGTCTTCTTTGCCATCTGAATCCCATGGTCTGACAGGGCCAGAGGAAGAACAGGTGCACTTATCACCCCTATAAGCCCCTCATTGCTCAAGGCATTATCCCAGGCCTTTTTCATAGAAGCCACTGTTGCATTCAATGATAGATGCCAGCCAACTATCTTTCTGCTATAGACATCTATGATGGCAAAGAGATAAACAAAGATAGGACCAAGGGCTATATAGGTCAAATCCCAACTCCATACCTGATTCGGCTTTTCTGCCTTTATCTCCGGTTTTTCCTGTATCCTTTTAGTCTTCTTCCCATTGCCACTTTGAAGTCCCGCCTTCTTTAATTCCCGGTAAACTGTTGATGCAGAAGCCTCTACTAGGCCTTCCTCTGATGCCACAACTGATAACTGACGATGTGAGAGGTCTGCATATTCCTCTTTCTTCGCCATCTCTATTATCCTCTGTCTCTCTTCTTCAAGCAGAGCATGAGGAGCAGTCCTTGGCCCAGTCTTGCCTCCACCATATCTACCTTTCTTTTCATACAGCCTTAGCCATCTCTTATACCGCTCAGGGCCTAACTCCAATACCTTACAACAGTGCTCTACTGTTACCCCAGATTCCCGCCTTACCTCATCAATTGCCCTTACAAGTCCTTCCTTAACCCCTCTTGCTAGATGCATGCCCTTCAGATTCCCCTTCAGTCCTAACGACTCTTTTTTTTAAAGAGTGCTATCTCAGCAGCCTGCTCAAGTATTATCGCCTCAAGCCTCTTTATCTCCTCTTCCTTTGCCCGGTAATCTTCATATGATACCTGTGGCTTACGACTCTTCCTTAACTTAAATGCCTGTATCGCCCCTTCCTCTACTGCCCTCTTTATCCTCTGAAGATCACTACTGTGAATGCCATGCCTCCTTAATACTTCCCCGACTTCTCCGTTCTTGTCTGTCTTAACTGCCTCAAGAAATATCTGATACTTCTCCTCAGGGCTTAAATGCCTTCTCTTTCTTGTATCTTCTGTCATACTTACCTCCTAGTCTTTGAGATTAAGATTACCCCAAAAACAACCAGGTTTCAATCAGCTTGTCACCCCAGATTTCTTGCTTACACCTTACCCTATCTTAGGGTATACTAATTCAGAAACATTATAAGACACATTGCGGATATCCCTCTAATATGGGTGGTATAGATTCAATAATAATATACCACACTTTGAGTAAAGGGAGGAAATGAGTGGACATGAAACAGTTTCAAGACTAAATCCCCAGTAATTGGTTAGTCTGCACATAGCTCTAATTAACCTCTCCCCTGCCCGACTCTACTCTTTAAATATTAAAACAAGAAGAAAGATATGTTTTAAATTCTAATATTATTTTAGTATGCAATATAAAGTCATTTTCAATTAACTACCGATGCTAATAACTTCATTTCACTTAATGTACCCGTATAAGAGAAGCTCTGCATGAGGGAGAATTCAAACGAAGCGAAGCATAGTCTTTTACGCTATGATAGCGGAAGTTGTGGGCAAATTTATAATCCTGCCATAAATTCTTCTACAGTCAGTTTTGCCTGTCTTAAAATGCCACGCAACGTGCCGATTGCTAATTCCTTGTGTAAAGGAATGACACAACCAATTTCTTCATCAGCGGTCTGTTTTTTCAAGACAACATGACTACCCCGCTGACGAACCTGTTCAAATCCAAGTTTCTCTAATTGCTTGATTGTTTCTTCTCCAGAAATTCTCTTTAATTTAGGCATTTATAGCCGCCTCAAATGTAGTCATTAATGGTTTTGCAGTTTCTTCTAATGGGAACTCTTCAAGATATAACTCAGTAGCTTCCTTTAGATTTGCAATTGCTTCTTCAATTGTGTATCCCTGACTTACAGTACCAACCTCTGGACATTCGGCAACATAAATGTCATTTTCTTTGTGAAGAACGGCTGTAAAAGTACGTAAGGTCATTTTTCACCTCCTAAATATATGCTATTCTTTTCATTATAGATTTTTCTCTTCTTTTTCTATTTTAACATTAAAGTCAAAAATATCAGCGAAAAAATTAATGGCATCAAAAAAATTAATGGGGTCAAAGCTACATTATTCATTTATTAATATACTTTGTATCTCTTTGATCTCCTTTTTGATGAGTATATCTCCTTCCTCTGTTCTCTCTATACTCCTCACAGCTTCGGTAAAAGCGGATTCACTTATCTTGCCAAAAATTTTTATTTCAACTGAAAAATGTAGCTGCGGTTCCTTTGATTGACCTACTTTCTGATGTTTGGCCTATTTTTGCCAAGGGTGGTGATCTTTTTTAAAATTCATCTGTTTTTGGAAACTTCAGATTGTGTGAAAACCCTTTAAAATCCTCTTCGTTATTGATATAATCATACCAGAAAGAATTTAGATTAAAAGGGGGGAAAGATGCCTTATATAGAAGGAGTTGCCAGGAAGCAAGCAATATTATTCCCAGAGGCAATCAATGATTATATAGAGGAAGACAACCCAGTCCAATTTATAGATGCCTTTGTGGATAGTCTGGATTTGGTAGCACTCGGGTTTACATACTCTATTCCAGAATCTACAGGCCGTCCCCCCTATAATCCTGCCGACATGTTAAAACTTTATATCTATGGTTACCTAAACCGCATTCGTTCAAGCCGTTCCTTAGAGAAAGAGACAAAGAGAAATGTAGAGGTAATGTGGCTATTAAGGAAACTCACCCCAGATTTCAAGACCATAGCAGACTTCAGAAAAGATAACAAAGAGGCGATAAAAAAAGTGTGTAAGGAATTTATCCTGCTATGTAACAGACTCGACCTATTTGGAGGAGAACTTATAGCCATAGACAGTAGTAAATTCAGGGCAGTAAATTCAAAGAAACGAAACTTTAATGAGGCAAAATTAAAGAAAGCCTTAGAGAGAATAGACGAGAAAATCGAGGAGTACTTTGCCGAGCTCGAGGACAATGACCAGGAGGAAGCACAACTCAACAGGCCAACTGTTGAAGATATAAAGGCCAAGATAGTGTATCTCAAAGAGAGGAAGGGGAAATATCAGGAGCTATTAGAAGAACTAAAAGAAACTGGCAAGACTCAGGTATCATTAACCGATCCTGACAGTAGGGCGATGGTAAATAACCAGAGGGTGGAGGTCTGCTACAATGTGCAGACCACAGTGGATGCCAAGCACAAACTGATTTTAGATCATGAAACAACCAATGAAGTATTGGATAGAAACCAGCTAAGCCAGATGTCCAAGAGAGCAAAAGAGATACTTAAGGTAGAAAAGCTGGAAGTCCTGGCGGATAAAGGATACTATGATGCGATAGAAATAAAAGAGTGTGTGGACAATGGAGTAGTCCCATATGTTCCTGAACCTAAAAACACCCTACCAGAAGATGTGGATATTTATCATAAAGATGAGTTTAAATACGATACAGATAAAGATTGCTATATATGTCCTCAGGGAGATAAACTGACTTACAAAAATAGGGCAACCCATCATGGTAGGGTAATGAAACTATACAAAAGCGGGAGTTGCAAGAGATGCTCTGCCCAAGCTCGATGCACCAGAAACAAGCAAGGACGGATAATCTATCGCTGGGAACACGAAGAAGTGCTTGAAGAGATGAGGGAGAGAGTAAGAAGGGAGCCAGATAAGGTAAAGATGCGAAATTTGTTGACAGAGCATATATTTGGGACAATGAAGAGAGGATTTAATCAGGGATATATGCTTCTTAAAGGGAAGGAAAAGGTATCTGCAGAGATATCTTTAACAGTTCTTTCATACAATATAAAAAGAGTGATTAATATAATAAGATTAGATAGATTAAAGGAGGCAGTTTTTATGGGAGTCACTCATAAAAATAACATAATAAATGGGGCAAAAGAGATCTTTTCATATACTTTGAGATTTTTATACAAGAAAATTAATAAAATAATTTTCTTAACAGAATTGCGTCTACTTTACCCTTAACTTTTCACACAATCTGACGGCAGCGGTGTCATGCGAAACCCCCACCGAAGGGAGGGGTTTGAGCGAGCGCTGAAAGTGCGAGTCGCATACACCGTGTTATACGATGATGCGCATGATTTAGGGCTGTGGTACTTCCAAGTCCTTGCATATCTTTTTGGCAAGAGCATCCACAATCTCGGTATGGCGGGGAACAGTAGATGCCTTCATGTTCGATGGATTATAGAAGACGGTGTGCTTCCCACCCTCTCGAAGAAACTTGCACCCATGCCTCTTCAGATGGCGAAGCAGTTTCTGTCGCTTCATTAGACAGCAACCTTGATTTCTTCACGAATGAATTCTTTGCCTGTTAAGCCCTTCTCCGCAAGTTCTCTGTTGGAAACTATTATCAATTTGATTGCCTCGCGAAGATTTTCACGAGTTTCTTCGAGAGTTCTTCCCTGGGTGTTTGCTCCAGGCAGTTCTTCAACGTATCCGATATACCAATCATCGGCTTTCTCAAATATTGCGGTAAACGTGCTTTCCATATGGCTTTACCTCCTTTAATGATTATTATAGCGCACTTTCGTATAACTCGTTTATATACGACATAAATATCGTGTATCCTTCCAATTTGGCGATATATCTGACCTGTCTGCCTGACTGCGAGCATCCTCGCTCAGGCAGGCGTGAGGCACGCACAGGCAGGTATTCCTTTCACTCTTCCCTGCCCGACTCTACACCTTAAATATTAAAACAATAAGAAAGTTATACTATATAAGGTCAATATAAGTTAACTCCCGATCCTAAAACCGCCATTTTATATAACGGCATTGGCATATCTGAAGTTGCAAAGCAATTTAAGTGAGTGAAGCGAATCATTTAGCCATTGTTATCTGCTGTTGCGGGCAGAGTTCAAATCTCTTCCAAATACTGAGCATATTTATCAACGGTTATTTCTATATCCTTCAAAATTTCTCTTATCAACGGGCGAGCTAAAACTCTCCCTTTATGATGAGGCACGGTAGTAGTTCTTCCATCAGGATGTCTATAAAATACATGGCTTCCTTTTTGCCTAACCCCTTTGAACCCTAAAAAGAATAGCAATTTCTCCATTGTTTGGGCATCAATGATTTGGAGTTTGCTCAAACTGTAACCTCAACTTGCTGAATTCCTACAAACTCTGGTAATAGTTCCCGTTCTTCTGGTGTCATTTCTTCCAAGCATAACTCAACCACTTCTTTAAGATTCTTTTGAAGCTCATCCAGAGTCACAGCTTGGGTATGGGCACCTGGGATACCAGGAATAATAGCTACATATAACCCTGTTTCAGGATCTCTTTCAATGTATCCAACTGTTCTATACATCTTAAAACCTCCTTTCAAACCATCTTAATTGATTATACCAAAAGGGTAGAACTCCTCGGTAAACCTACCCTATTTTTAAATATTTGGAACAACTCCTATTATATGTCCACAATCATCACGATATATTATTGTATAATACCACAATACTATTATCTCTCTTCATTTTTTTACTTCCTTAAACAAATTAGTCTGCTCATGCATTACTCCCCTTCACTTATTCCCTGCCCGACTCTACACTTTAAATATTAAAACATAAAGAAAGTTTAGTATGCTATATAAAGTCATTATAAATCAACTCCCAATTTTATAACCGCTATTTTATATAACGGTATTGGTGTAAAAGAAGTTCGGCGGAGCCGAATTTGGACGAAGCAAAGCGTAGTCTTTTACACCATGTTATATGAAGTCGCCTCCATAAAATGAAAGGGGTCGTCGTATTCATCAATTACCCTTAGTTGTTTTTGCTTCTCTAAAATCCTAGTCATCGCTTTGCCATGTATCCTATCATGCCAGATAAATCTGCGTAGCACCTTTTTAAGTGTCCATCGTTCGTTGGCTACCCCAAATTTTAGAGAATTGTTGTTTCTGCGATATAGATCTTCAAGTTTTTCAAGACAAAATTTTCTGATGCCCATGAAATCTCCCTCTATTTCTTCCGTTATCTTCATCTTCGATAAATAATAGCATTGACAGTATTTTACATGGTCGAATATCTCGCGTATTGTCTTGGGGTTATCTCCATAGAAAGTTTTTCTGATTCTTGATTCATCAACCCATTCTTTAAATTTGCTGTTAATATAAAGTTGTAAAAAAGTTTCCCCAGAATACCACACAAGATCATATAGGCTTCTAAACTCTTTCTCTCCTATTGTTTCTTTATCTGCTTCTATTAAGATTTCATTATCAGCATCTTCAATTGGCAATGAACTCCGGTGTCTTTGAACGATTTGAATCTTATAGTCATGCTTTTGTTCGTATCCTAACCACTTCACCCATAAACGCACCTCTTTCTTAACTTTCGCCACGGCTTCTTGCTCCGTAACACCTCGTATGAAAGCGCCTGGCAATTCCACTATAAATCCCATATATCCTCTCCCATTAGTTTCAAATGCTATAGAAACTACATCTGTTAACTTTATCTGTGGTCTCCTTGACATATTAACACTCCATGGCGATTTCATATAACTCGTTTATATACGACAGCGTCGTATATCCTTCCAATTTGGTGTTATATCTGACATCATTATCGTATTATAACCCGTGCCTATCATTTCTCTTCATTTTTTACTTCCTGGAACAAATTAGTCTAATTATACATTACTCCCCTTCACTTATTCCCTGCCCGACTCTACACTATAAATATTAAAACATAAAACAAGAAAATGGTTCTATCATAAAAGAAGTTCTGGTGAAACAAAAATTTGGGTAAGTACCGTAAGCCACGAACTCAGATACCCTCTGCAAGCTGAAGTGCTATTGAATAGATTCGTGCTGATATCTCCTATTAGGCGACATTTCTCTAGAATTAATCTTCATCTATCTCACCATACTGTGGTGGGGCCTTTCCTATAGATTCTAAAATGAGCGGATAATTTGTATCTTGCTTAGGCGATTCTATTCCTTTAAGTTCAACAATGAAGTGCCATTCATCGCCATAATCAAAAAGAAACAACATCTTTTTCCCGATATTATTGAACACTCCATTGACCCTTGTCTTTTTCACACCCTTACAATGAGTTGGCTCTAACCCTTGTTCCTTTTCTATGTCTTTAAACAATTCGTAACACTCATTTGATTCCGTCCATAATTTCAAGTTATCGAAAAACCCAAAACAGTGATCAAAATCAAAGTCAAATACATCTACTATTTCTTCTGCAAATCTGTACAATGTAAACCTTTCTGGAATCGCCAAAATCCTGTGGGGCGTTCCTCTAATCCTTCTAAACACATCACTTAGAGTCACTTTGAGTATGTATATTTTCTCTTCCTGTTTTTCTCTAAGATTCTTCATTGTTCATTCCTCCAAAATGTCGCCTAATGGCTTGCGTGTTTGCGAAGTCAACCTTAGGCGTATTTAGTGAAGCGTCGCAAACACGCTGTTAGCCAAAGTCATACTATTCATGTGCATAGCAAACTATAAGCTGTTTTGGTGCTGCTGATGCGAAAGGCGTCTCGATGTAATTCCCAAACTTTTCTTCAATTCTAAACCCATTATACTTGAGTAATGCATCGAGTTCTTGTGGAAAATAGATCCGCATATTCAGCTCTTCAACAACCTCTTCTGCCTATTCTGGAAGCTTATAGAACAGCTTAATCCTATTGATCTGAGAGGCTGTATCATATGCATTGCTTTTGGTCACTATGACCGTTCCCTTGCCATCCGGATTTAGATATTCAGAATGTGAGTATCTTTCTTTCGGGTTGCGAAGCAGGATATCCAAGCGAGGACTGAATACCTCAATGACGAACCTTCCGCTTGGCGTCAGATGTCTTTTCACACAGGAAAGGCAGGCCTCAAGGTCTTCCAGATCCAGGAGATGGCAGATAGTATTAGCGGGGAAGATAACAAAGGGAAACTTCTTCCCCAGCTCAAAATCCCGGATATCGGTTTTGATCCATTCCACAACGGTACCTTCCCGAGAAGATTTCCTTCTAGCTTCCGCGAGCATGGGTTCAGAAATATCAATCCCTGTTATTAGAAACCATTCCTTTGCCAAAGGTATGGCGACCCTCCCAGTTCCACAGGCCAGCTCTAGAACTGGATCACCGTACTTTCTTGCTCGGCTAACCCAGAAAGGGATGTCTTGGGTTAAACCTTGGCATCGTTGGTCATAGTGTCTACCATCAAAGTAGAGATGTTCAATGTCAGGAGGTTTCATAACATTTTCCTCTTTGGTTTAGAACTTCAATAGCGATTTCGGCTAACTCGCTTATATATGACATAAATACCATATATCCTTCAAATTTAATGTTATACTGACATTATTATCGTATAATACCACAATACAACTATCTCTCATCATTTTTTTACTTCCTTAAACAAGTTAGTCTGATAATGCATTACTCCCTTTAACCTCTTCCCTGCCCTTTAATATCGTTAAGGTATTCACCGCTAAACATCCCTATCAACTATAGTTTTTTCATCTAAATTCTTACCTACTGTCTGATATTAACCTCACCCTAAAAGGTATTACCAAGAACCATCTGGTTTGTCCTTTTCAAGCACCTAAAGCTTCTATTTCTTGTCTCCTATACTCCAAATTACTAAAGGAAGGCTTCTTTTATCTTCCTTCAGCGGTTTGGTGGATAAGGACCAGTTTTACCCTGAGAGTCCAGCTTAAGGAGGTAAACATCATATCCTCCTACCCCGAAAGAGTCTGTATATCCAGCTACGATGTAGCCACCATCTAAAGTCTGCCGGATGGAGTAGGCCACATCGTCATATTTCCCCCCATAGGTCTTCTCCCAGATAACCTTACCCTGAGAGTCCAGCTTAAGGAGATAAACATCTTTTTTACTTACCCCAAAATAAATAAATTTAAATCCAGCTACGATGTAACCACCATCTAAAGTCTGCTGGATGGAGTAGGCCCACTCATCAGCTTCCCCCCCATAGGTCTTCTCCCAGATAACCTTACCCTGAGAATCCAGCTTAAGGAGGTAAATATCACCTCCTGATCCAAGAGGCGATGTATATCCAGCTACGATGTAGCCTCCATCTTGAGTCTGTTGGATGGAGTGGGCCACATCGTCATATTTCCCCCCATAGGTCTTCTCCCAGATAACCTTACCTTGAGAGTCCAGCTTAAGGAGGTAAATATCTGTTCTTATTCCCCCGCCGAGAGGCCATGTATATCCAGCTACGATGTAGCCACCATCTGAAGTCTGCTGGATGGAGTAAGCCCTATCATCACCTTCCCCTCCATAGGTCTTCTCCCAGATAACCCCACCTTGAGAATCCAGCTTAAGGAGGTAAATATTTACTCTTGTCCTAAAAGACAAGGTCTCTCCAGCTACGATGTAGCCACCATCTAAAGTCTGCTGGATGGAGTGGACCACACCACCACCTTCTCCCCCATAGGTCTTCTCCCAGATAACCCCACCCTGAGAATCCAGCTTAAGGATGTAAATATCTCCTCCTGATCTAAGAGGCGATGTATATCCAGCTACGATGTAGCCACCATCAGTAGTCTGCTGGATGGAGGAGGCACTATCCCCACCTTTCCCCCCATAGGTCTTCTCCCAGATAACCTTACCCTGAGGGTCCAGCTTAAGGAGGTAAATATCACTACTTCCTGCCCCGAAAGAGTCTGTAGTTCCAGCTACAATGTAGCCACCATCAGTAGTCTGCTGGATGGAGGAGGCACTATCCCCACCTTTCCCCCCGTAAGTTTTCTGCCAGAGTAGAAGTACTTTAATATTGATGCTTTGCTTAGCTCTACCCCCTCTACCATCAGAGACAGAGAGAGTAAGAGTATAGCTGCCGGGAGTATCTGGAGCTGTGTAGTTGACATAAGCGCCTTCTCCTAAGATGGTGCCAGCCTCAGCCTCCCAGGTATAGGTTAAATTATCCCCATCCTCATCGGTAGCAGAAGAGGTTAAGGAGACCTTCTCATTTATCGCTACTACAGAAGGTGCCTCTAAACTTACAATTACTGGTGCCTGGTTTCTGGTAAGGAAGAGATAAACTCCTACTGTAGTTATAAGTAGGATAATTACTCCCACCAAGATACCCTTTATCGGAGCCCTCTTAAACCTTTTTTCTCCTACCAATACTTGGGGTCCAATGCCCACCTTTGATTCACACTTAGAGCAGAACCTTAAATCGCTGCTAATCTCATCACCACACACTGAACAGTAAGGCATCTCTCAACCTCCCTTCTTTTCTTTCATATCAATAGGGTTAAAGCTACATTATTCATTTAACAATATATTTTGTAT
>QLTX01000037.1 GCA_018725175.1 Candidatus Psychracetigena formicireducens | reverse complement strand
AAACATCATTGATGCAATCAGAAATCCAAAACATAAATTGATAATCTCTTTGGCTTACGGCGCCGGATTGAGAATCAGCGAGGTTGTTAATTTAAAAGTAAAAGACATCAATTTAGAAGAATTAACTATTCATCTTAAAAACGCCAAAGGGAAAAAAGACAGAATTACTATTTTTCCAGAGAAGATTAAAAATGATCTTCAAAACTTAATCGCTGGTAAAAATTTAAACGACTATCTTTTCGAAAGCGAACGAGGAGGAAAATTAACTGAACGGACAGCTCAAAAAGTTTTCGAAAACGCGCTCCGGGGAGCCGGTATTAAAAAAGACGCGACCTTTCATTCATTAAGACACAGCTTTGCGACGCATTTATTAGAGAATGGCGTTGATGTCAGATATGTGCAGGAACTTTTGGGCCACCAGAATATCAGAACAACCCAAATTTATACTCAAGTAACAAATCCAAAACTTAAAAACATTAAAAGTCCATTATAGAACAGAGTAAAAAACTTACACTATCTTTGCACTTTGTATGTGGCAGTAACCCGCTGAGAGGGGCAAAATCATATCTGGTGGAGGCGATGGGAATTGAACCCACGACTTCTTGCATGCGAAGCAAGCGCTCTCCCGCTGAGCTACGCCCCCATAGATTTAAGTATATCACTTAATTACCCTGAGAACTATCATTATTAGTTATAATTAAGGTAATAGAAATGAGAAATAAAATTTCTGTAATTTACGGACCAGTTAGGTCACGAAGGCTTGGCTATTCCCTGGGAATTGATATAATTCCTTTGAAAACCTGTTCATTTGACTGTATCTTTTGTGAACTGGTTAGAAAAACAGATTTACTCACCTTAAAGCGAGAACCACATATCCCTAAAGATATTGTTTTAAGTGAAATTAAAAGGGTTCTGGACAATATGAGCACTTCTCTTGACTCTATAACCTTTTCCGGTTCAGGAGAACCAACTTTAAACTCGGAATTAGAGGAGATTATCAAAGGAATTAAAACTATATCTTCTATACCGATAACTGTTTTTACTAATTCATCGTTACTTTTCCAACCCGAGGTTAGAAGAGCCCTCTCTTATGCAGATAGGGTAAAATTCACTTTATCTGCCCTTACCCCGGAATTATTTTATAGAATAAATCGCCCGGTAAATGGCTTGACCCTGGAAATGGTTTTATCAGGGATAAATGATTTCTGCAATGAATATAAGGGAGAGTTGTGGATGGAAATAATGATTATAGAAGAGATTAATAATAGTCTGACTGAAATGAGTAAAATTAAAAAATTCATTGAGAAATTTCCTATAGCACAGATACATTTAAATAGACCAGTTAGAGCTTCTACAGAGCCAGGTTTAAAAATAATTAATGAAGACGAATTAAGGGATTTAGCTGAAGTCTTTCATCCCTTTAAGGTATCAATAGTGTGAATATTTTATTTTATGACCTGGGTTTAACAGATTACCTCAAGGTGCTGGAACTTCAAAGAGATTTACAAAAAAGAGTAATTGAAGATAACAGCGATAAAGGCTACTTTCTTCTAACCGAACATGAGCCAGTTATAACTATGGGCCTAAGGGCTAAAAGGGAAGAGATAATTGAATGGGGAAAGATTCCCGTGCATAAGATAGAGAGGGGTGGAGCAGTAACTTTACATGCTCCTGGTCAAATGGTTGGCTACTTTATATTACACTTAAAGAATGTACAGGGTGGCTTACCTTTTCTGGTAAAAACCATTGAAAATATGATGATTAATATATTAACTCAGTATAATATCAAAGGAGTCAGGAAAGAAAAACATCCGGGAGTATGGGTGGTAGAAAATAAAATCGGAAGTATCGGTATTTCTCTTAAACAATGGGTTACCATGCATGGTTTTTCTTTTAATGTAAATGTTGACCTTAATTTATTCCAGTATGTCGTGCCCTGTGGACTTACCCAGCGTAACTTGACTTCCATAGCCATGGAGTTGGAGCGGTTAATGTCAGGGGAGGAAATTAAAGCGATTAAAGATTCTCTGAGTTATGGATTTGAAGAAGCCTTTAATACAAAACTTGTGAAAAACAATATTGTATGGTAAAATCCATTATCCATCAATCCTCTTTGGGAGAAATATATGAATAATAAAGCTTTGATAGTTGTAGATATGATTTATGATTTTGTTTACGGTAAGTTTGGTAACGAGTATGCTCGTAACATTATTGCTAATGTAGAAAGTATAATTTCTAAAGCCAGAAGTAAGGGTATTCCAGTTATATACTTAAAAGATACCCATCTTCCCACAGACCCCGAAACCAAACACTGGGGACAGCATGCTATGAAAGATGATGTTGGGTCAGAGATAATACCAGAATTGACCCCGGCAATTAATGATATAGTAGTTTCTAAATCAACTTACAGCGGTTATTATAATACAACTCTGGAATCAATTTTAGAGGATTTACAGGTTAAGGAAGTTATCCTGGTAGGAGTAAGCACTAATATATGTGTTCAACACAACGCAGCTGACAGTTTCTTTAGAGGTTATAAAGTTACCGTAATTGAAAGTGCCACTGCAGCTTTTGAATCTGTAATACATTTACAAGCTTTACAGTATATGAGAGATATTTATGGTGTTAAAACTATAGATTCAGAAACTTTAATAAAAGAATGGGAGCCTTAAATGGTTGATAAATTCTTAATTTCTACTGTTGACGAGATAAAAAAAGGAATGGTAACCGACGCCTATTTTGTAAGAACCGAAGAGATTCTCAGGAAGTCGGGGGAGAATCCGCAGGTAGTGATGGAATTATTCCTTAGATTTTTCCCTAACCCTGACTATTTATTCGGGGTTTTCTTAGGTGTTAACCAGATAGCCCATTTACTTGAAGGGTTACCGGTTTCCGTTAGTGCCATGGAAGAAGGTGAGATATTTTTTCCTACTGAACCCGTTCTCTCAATTGAAGGAAATTATATTGATTTTGCCAGGTACGAAACCGCCATTATCGGGTTTATCTCCTTTCTTTCAGGGATAGCTTCTAAAGCTGCTCGGATGAGAATTGCTGCCGGTAAGAAAGAGGTTTTAAGTTTTGGAACCAGAAGGCAGCATCCAGCATTGGCTCCATCTGTAGAGTATGCTTCCTATGTAGGAGGACTTGATGGTGTCAGTAATGTTTTAGGAGCTGAATACTTGGGTATAAATCCATCCGGGACTATGCCTCACTCTTTAATTCTCGTCCTGGGGAGCAATAAAAAAGCCTTTAAATATTTTCATGATTATATAGATAGTTCAGTTCCCCGGATTGCCTTAGTTGATACTTTTGCTTCTCCGGTGATTGAGTCTCAGGAAGCCCTGGAGGTGTTGGGTGATAATCTTTTTGGTATCCGCCTTGATTCCAAGGACTATGTTGAACACATTGCCGAAATAAAGTGGATTTTCAAGCAAAAAGGTGATAATAACATAAAAATATATATGAGTGGTGGTCTTGATGAGTATGAAATTGAAAGGCTTCACCGCTTTGTTGATGGTTTTGGTATTGGTACCAGGCTATCCAGCGCCCCTGTCCTGGACTTTGCCCTTAAAATAGTGGAGGTAAATAAAAAACCTTTATCTAAGGTAGGGAACCTTCCTGGAGCTAAGATGGTTTATAGAAATAACTTGTTTCAGGATATGGTCAGGTTAAAAGAAACTAATTTTCAAGGCAATTACCAACCATTATTAAAACCTCTTTTAGATCAAGGTAAGATTGTTCGGGAAAAAGAGTCTATCCAGCAAACCAGAGAAAAGTTACTCGGTAAACTGGAAAATTTACCGGAAGAGCTTAGGCTCCTTAAAAATGGTAAGCCCTATAAAGTTGAGTTTATACCCTAATTAATTTACTTAATTACCTTTCAGTTCGCTCCAGGCTTTAAAAGCTCTTCTTAAATGAGGAATGGTGATTGAACCACCAACCACCAGTGCTATAGATAAAGCTTCTTCAAGTTCCTGGTCGCTTACCTTCTCATCAAAACAGCGGATTATATGATATTTGACACAATCATCACACCTTAAGACCAATGAAGCAACTAATCCTAACAACTCTTTAACCTTAACTGGAAGCACACCTTCGCGGTACACCTGGGAATCCAGGCTAAAAAACCTCTTGATTACTTGTTTGCCATACTTCATCACCAGCTTATTTAGTTCTTCACGCTCTTCCTGGAATAAGGCAATATCTTTCTTTTTCATAATACCTCCTCATTTATGTTTTATTAAATAAAAAACCTTTTTAATTCAGCTTCTTTCATAGGTTTAGTAAGCATACTTACTATTATGATTAAGACCAGCCCTACCAGGATTCCAGGGATAAATCCATGAATTTTAAAAGGTGAACCAAGATACATCCAGATAAGGGAAGCGGAGGAACCTCCAACCATAGAAGCAATAACTCCTTCTCTGGTTGTTCTTCTCCAGTATAGTCCCAATAAAACTGGCCATAAGCAGGTAGAAGCAATAACTGCCCAGGAAAAGGCTGTAAGGGTTAAAACTAAGCCGGGGGGATTAATAGCCAGGAGCAAAGATATTAGTCCAATTACGAAAGAAGACAAGCTATTATATAGTATAGTTTTTTTATTATTTAATTTAATTTTTAAGCTCTTATCTAAAATATCCCTCACCAGACTGGAAGAAGAGATTATTAAAACTGCAGCAAAAGTTGACATACCGGCAGCTAAAACAGTAGAGACAAAAAGAGCTCCCCCCCAGGGTGATAAAACCGATTTAACCAGAGTAGGAATAGCTAAATCCACATTAACAAGGTTAGGAAAAAGAAGTCTTGAGGCAGCACCATTTAAGTAGGGAAGCAAAGCAATTGTTCCACCAATGGTGGCGGCTATTGTACCCAACTTAAGGACCCCGATACTTTTAATTGAGTAAAACCTGATAAGTAGCTGAGGCATACCCCAGGCTCCGAAACTGACGATTAAAGCAAAAGAAATTAATCCTCCTAATCCCCAAATTCCTGGAGATTCCACCAGTCCGATATCAATCTCTGATAGTTTCAAAGTAAGGTTTGATAATCCTTCTACTCGGTTTAAAGTGGCAAAAGTAAGGAGTAAAAGCCCCCAGATCATGATAATAGCCTGTATGAAACCAGTCCAGACGACTGCTAAATACCCTCCGAGAGAAACGTAAACCATGATTGCTACACTGGAAAGGATAATCCCCCATATATAAGGAAGATTTAAGAGAACTTCAAGAATATGACCCATCCCTTTAAGGATACTTACGTTATAAGCAAACATAAAAAGAATTATTATTATGGCAGAAAAAAGGCGAGACTCAGGTGAATTAAATCTTTCAGCCAAAAAATCGGGTATGGTCATAGTATTTAACTTTTTAGTCATTTTCCTGGTTCTTTCTCCTAGGATAATCCAGAGCAAGCAACAACCCAGCAAAACATTGGCTGCGCCTATCCAGAGAGTGGATAAGCCATATTTATAACCAAACCCTCCACCGCCAATAATAAGGACTGAAGAAAAATAGGCTGATAAAAAGGAAAGAGCGGTTACCCAGGGTCCGATCTTTCGACCGCCAAGGTAAAAATCCTCAGGTTGTTTAAGATTTTTCCGGCTAAGAAAACCTATTGATAAGATGAAGATCATGTAAGCTGAAATGACCAGAAAGTAAACCATTACTCGTCACCCCCATCAAACTTTTTAAAGATAGCCCAGAGAATAGTTATAATCACCGCTACCAGAACTACAATTAAAGAGAAAAATGTGGACCAGGGAATGTTAAATAAAGCCACGAAAACCTCCTTTAAATATTAAAATGTTTGGCTATACAGCATTTTTTAAGCAAGGAAAGGTAGTTATAACCTCTCTCCATCCAGAAGTACCGAAACTTATACTCTCGTGCAAAGTTCAACTCTCCTTTTTAAATCATCAATTTTCTCTTTCTCTTTAAGTTCATCTTTATAGCTGGCATAAAGGTGTAAGACAGGTCTATCGCTATCAGGAATTACCAGGGTATAACCATCACTTTCGCGGTTTTTGACACCTTCAATAATTTCTGCATTATTACCTGCTCTTTCTACCATTTTCCTCATTACGGTCCCCTTAGATTCCCAGGGACAGGGAACTTCTATATGCAGCGCATCTCTACGGGGTGTGATTTCTTTAATTTGCATAAGATCTGTTTTAGTCTGAGAAAGTAGTTCTATAAACTTTCCTATGCTGTATAAACCATCAAAGAAAGGAAGAAATTTTGGAAAAACCAAACCACCCATGATATCGGCTGCCAAATCAGATTTTTCCGCATCCCTTATGAAATGTTTAGGTAAAATTGAGGACCAGGTAATATTTATGTTTAATTTTTTTAAATATTCCTCCAGTTCATAAGAAGCATTAATGGGGAGAGTTAGTAAAACATCTTTTTGCAATTTTTTGATTAAGCTGATAATTATGGCAATTAATCTGGTAGGTGAATAAATCTCTCCAGAATTATCAATTACCGATATTTTTTCAGCGCTGGAATCCAATGATATTCCAAAGTTTGTATCCAGAGACCTAACCACCGAAGAAATATTCTTCAATGAATCAGAATATTCGGTAGTTGACTTTACAGTTCTTTTGCCATCCATATAAGCATTGAGGGACACTATATCCAGGCCAAAATCCCCTAATATGGTGGGGAAAAATAGAACTGAGGTTCCAAAAGAATAATCTATCACAATTTTAAGCTGAGAATTTTTAATAGTCTTAGTATCCAGGTGTTTTAGATAAAGCTCTTTGTAAGACTCAACCACCCGAGGGGGAATGTCAAGGAATCCTACTTCATCGTAATTAGCACGAAAGTACTCGTCGCGAAAAAAGATTCTTTCAATAGAAGTTTCTTGACTGGGAGATAATTCAAATCCCGAACGGTCATAAAACTTAATATTAACCAGGTTAGTATCAAGAGGGGACCTCATAACTTGTACCCCTCCACTTCCACTCAGGCTTTTCACAGCAAATCTAAGTAAGGGAAGGGGAGAAGCTCTTAAGTCCATAATATTTACACCTGCACTCATCAATCCAGCTATTATTGCCCTTTTAAACATCCTGGATGACTCATGAGCATCTCGGGCTAAAAAAACAGTTGAGCCTTTCCCCAGAAAGGTTCCGTAAGCGGAACCTAAGCGCGCCAGGAAATCAGGGGTAATTTCCACATTATTCACCCCAATAATCCCGTAAGAACCAAAAAGAGACCTTGACCAGGTTTTACCCCAAACCAGGCTATCAGTCACCACCGAACCATTTTCTACTTTTTTATTGGGCCAGACAGAAACGGAAGGCCTGAAAACGACTTCGTTTCCTATCTCGCAATTATCGGCAATGGTGTTATCCCCCTCCAGGATAGTCCCACTGCCAATTTTTACTTTTTTACATAGTATGGAGTTAATTATTCTTGAGTTACTCTCTATTCTGGTGTCTTCCCAGATTATAGAGTTCTCAATTTCAACTCCATCTTCAATTATGGTTCTTTCTCCAACAAAGGAGTTTATGATAATAGCATCTCCCACTTTTGAACCACTTCCAATTACTATGGTTCCCTCAAGTTTTCGTAGATTGTCTATAACCGCATTTTGACTTATCCATATATCTGTTCCTATCTTACCTATCCTTTCCCCCTCAATTTTTAAATCAACTCTACCCTTTAAAATGTCTGAGTGGGACTTCTTATACTCTCTAATATCACCTACATCTCTCCAGTATCCTTCCACGATATTGCCATAAAATGGGTAGTTTTGAGAAAGAATAAGTGGGAAAAGATTTTTGGAAAAATCAAACTCCTTTCCCAGGGGAATCAGGTCTAATATTTTTGGCTCAAGCACATAGATTCCGGTATTAACTGTGTCTGAAAATACTTCACCCCAGGAAGGTTTTTCCAGAAACCTGACTATCCTTGAATCTTCGTCAACTATTACTATGCCATATTGTAAGGGGTTTTCAACTCGGGTTAAAGTTATAGTAGCTAAAGATTCTTTATGTTTATGAAAATTGATTACTTCTGAAAGGTTGAAGTCAGTAAGAATATCGGCAGACATTACTAAGAATGTTGTATCCAGTTTTTCCCTTGCCATAGCCACAGCACCGGCTGTGCCCAAATCATCTTCACTTATTATGTATTCTAAATTAACTCCGAAATCAGCGCCTGTGCTAAGATAATCTTTTATTGCCTGGGGTTGGTGATAAAGTAAAACGATAAGATCAGTGATGTTGTGTTTTTTTAACAATCTGACTATATGAGATACCATTGGTTTGTTGGCTACTGGAACCATAGGCTTAGGAATATTAACTGTCAGGGGCCTTAGCCTGGTTCCAAAACCTCCAGCCATAATAATTCCTTTCATTGGTAACCTCCTATTCTTTATTTTTGGTCAATTGCCTGTATAAAGATGAATACTCCCTGGCTGAGGAATTCCAGGAAAAATCACCTTTCATGCCGATGTTTTGCATATTAATATAACTTTCTCCGGGGAAATACAGCAGTGCTCGCTTAATTGAATCCATCAGTTCTTCAGCATCCTGATTCTCAAAGGTTATTCCATTGCCGCAGGCAGTTTTATCGTGGTAGTCCTGAATAGTATCTTTTAACCCTCCAGTTTTCCTCACAATTGGTACAGAACCATACTTTAGAGCGATTAATTGTCCTAATCCGCAGGGTTCAAATTGGGAAGGCATTAAAAAGAAATCGGAAGAAGCGTATATTTTTCGGGACAATACCTCATCAAAGGTGGTGATAGCTATAATATTGTTGGGGTGCCGTAAAGCCCTGGCTTTAATTTCCTCTTCGTATTTTTTTTCACCCTTACCTAAAATAATTAAATTGGCAGGTAGATTTGGTAACTGGTCAGCAATTTCAATTATTATATCTATGCCTTTTTGGGATACCAATCTTCCCACGAAAGCCAACAACGGATATTCAATAGAACATCCTGTTTTCAATTCGGCAAGTAAATGTTTCTTGTTTTCCTTTTTTTGAAAAACAGAGTCTTCTCCATAATTAATAGTGATATGAGGGTCCGTTTCAGGATTCCAGTAATCATAATCTATACCATTTATAATCCCTCGCAGGTTTTTTCTTCTCTTGGTTATAACGCCTTCTAAGGCGAACCCATATGGTTCAGTCTGTATTTCTTGGGCATAAGTGGGCGAAACTGTAGTCAGATAATCGGAATATATTATTCCTCCTTTGAGATAATTAACTTTTCCATAAAACTCCAGAGACTCTAAACTATAATAATTAGGCGGTATGTTAATCATAGGAACTGTTTCAGCTGTAAAAATTCCCTGATAGGCAAGATTGTGTATGGTTAAAATTACCTTTTCCGGGTTGTTAGGGTAATAGATGCTTTTATACACTGGCAGTAGGGCAGTTTGCCAGTCGTGGACATGAATGATATCTGCTCCACCCAACTGGTTAATTAATTCTAAGGCTTCCAGGGAGAAAAAAGCAAATCTTAAATTATTATCAGGATAATCCCCACTTGGAGTATTATAAATTTCTCTACGGTTATAAAGGTCATCCTGCTTAATAAAGAAGGTGTTTTCCTGACGATAAACAGAGTAGGGAAGTAGGTGGTCACCAAAAATTATTTCGCTGGAAAACAGTTTTTCCAGAGAGTAGTTAGCTTCTTGTATCTGTTTGTATAACGGAAGGATTAGATTAACCTCTAAACCGATCTTTCTTAAATGAAGGGGAAGTGTTCCGCTAACATCTCCCAGTCCACCAGTTTTAACGAAAGGCACAGCTTCACTGGCAACAAAATAAATTTTCATAATTCAATTTCTCTTAGAAAAGAGGCTGCGTCTTCCGGGATAGTCGGGTTAATGTAAATTCCGGATCCCCATTCAAAACCAGCTACTTTGGTTATACGTGGCATTAATTCAATATGCCAGTGGTAGTAAGAAAGAAGGGGCTCCATGATGGGAGAAGTATGTATTATTAAATTATAAGGAGGATCGTTCAAGGCATTCTTCAATCTTAATAAGGTTTTTTTAAGTACTTTAGCCAGGCTGACTACCTCGCTTCTGGTGATTTCGGGGAAATGGCTTTCGTGTTTTTTTGGTAAAATACTGATTTCAAAAGGAAAACGAGGTGCAAAAGGAACCAAAGAAATAAACTCCCCGTTCTCTTCTACCAGGCGCTCTCTTTCATCAAGTTCCTGCAGAACAATATCGCAAAAAACACATCTGTCTTTATACTCGTAGTACTGTTTTGCACCGCTTAATTCCTGAGTAACTCTAATAGGAATAATGGGTAGTGCTATAATCTGGGAATGAGGGTGCTCCAAGGATGCTCCAGCTTGCGAACCTTTATTTTTAAAAATAAGGATATATTTAAATCTTTTATCTTTAGACAAATCTAACAATCTATCGCGCCAGGCCCAGATAATTTCTTCTATTTGCTTTTCATCCATATTTGACATTTCATCTGAATGGCTTGGCGATTCAATAACGATTTCATGAGCCCCAACTCCATTCATCTGGTCATACATACCCACGCCTCTTTTATTAAAATTACCTTCAACCCTTAATACTGGATATTTATTAGGTATAACTCTTACCCACCACCCTGGTTCATTTTTGTTGGTGGCAGGCAACCTATAAGAAAGCACTTCATGGGGAGTCATTTTTTCATTACCTGGCTCAAAAGGGCAGTGAGTTTTGTCCGTTACGCTTATTTCTTTATCAACTAAGTAATCCTGCGGCCTTAAAGCCCTTTCGGTGGAAATAATAACCCATCTACCAATTACCGGGTCTTTTCTAAGTTCTTGCATAATATTTTTTTAATCCTTCCAGGTTGAGATTTTTAAATACAAAATCGTTTTTATCTAAATTATCAATATCTGGCACAGGGTTTCCAGATTTGATATTCAAAAGAATGCTTCTAAATTTGTTCCTATGTTCTATAAACCTTTTTTTACCATACTCCCGTGCTTGTGAAGTAGTTATCAAGAAAGGCCAATCGGAGCTGGTTTCTAATAGAAACTCTCTTAACAGTAATTCTCCTTCCAGACCCTGTAGAGATGGTAAGGCCTCAACTAACTCTTTCTCATCTTCATGAATCATATCCCATATCCACATAGTTTCTGAATTATACCAGGTGTAATGATACCCACCCATCCCCCAGGAACTTTCTTTAAGCTTCCCTTCTTTTATATTAAAACCAGAACTGATTATTTCCGAAGGGTGAGTCATGGTAATACTGGGCTCTTTGCTGACGATTTTAAGTACTTCTTTTAACCACTCTACTCCCTCGTTCCACCAATGCCCGAATAGCTCGGTATCATAAGCCGAAAGAATTATGCCATCTTTTTTATTAACCCTTTTGAAATTACTATTTAAGGACCTTAACATAGCAACAAAGTGGGAAGCATGACCCTTAGCCTTGTTCCTGGCATCTTCTATAGAATATATTTCCTTTTTATCTAAGGGAGTATCTTTGTCAGTGATTTTCCAGTAAGGGAAACCGGAAATCTCGTATTTCTTATGAAATTCACGATAAGCTCCGTCTCCCGGGTAACCCATATCTCTTGACCAGACAAGTTTACTGGTAGGTGAATTTCTAAGAAAAGTGGTAAGATCTGATCCTATATGGTAACCAAAGAAAGTAGAGGAAGGTGAAGGTTC
>QLTX01000036.1 GCA_018725175.1 Candidatus Psychracetigena formicireducens | reverse complement strand
ACGCTCATTATCCATCGCCACAATCATAAATATCATTTCCGTTAACCCTTTATACCCATTTTTTAAACATGGACAAAATCATCTGGAACTCCTCCAGGTTCAGCAGGTATGCACCCATTAAATAAAAGATGCCTCCAACAGATACCTCAGCCATCATCCAGATGCCTGGAGTATGGCTGAGGTTCCCCCTGGAATCATATCCCTCAGTACTTCATCCAAAAACCTAACGATAACTCCCATTATCCCGACCGTTGCCTTTACGGTCTTGTTTATAAAATCATCCATTATCATCCACTCCAACACTGTCCCCTCCACAATTCTCCGTTATTATTCTATCATAACATTTCATATTCTGGAAAGGGTATTTTAAACCCTTCTTCAACCATTTCTTAACCTCAGGGTGATTATCCACAATGATATAAAGTTCCTCTTTTGGATAGGCTTTCTCTACTTGTCTGCGTGCGGGCAGGCACAGGCAGGTAGTATTTCTCGGACAACCGTACAAAAAGTTGTTGACATTGCTAGATTTAATGGATAAAATCAAAGGAGAGAAGTAGCACCTCAAGGATGCGAAACTCAAATAATACTTTAAAGAGGTAAAGTTATTATGGCAACCCCTGAGAGGAATCTGTTACTGTACAGTAACGATATTAAGTGGGGAAGAAGGAATTTATTATAGTGGAAAGAAGGGTAGGCAACATGCTTGAACCATCAGGCATCGTGTCGGTCAAGGGATATTTGCTGACATCGGATCAATCGGCCATACCGGTATCCGGCCAAGGGTTGATGTATGCCTAAGGTGTGTTTGAAACCATCAGGGTATACAATGGCAGGACCTGGTTGCTGAACGGCCACCTGGACAGGATACTCGACTCGGTTGCGCCCCTACTTGATATCCCCCTGCAAAATGGCGAGTATATTCTGGAACATATCACACTGGCCGATGAGGTGTTTATAACCAATTCAGTTATGTAGGTCATGCCGATTGTTTTTTTGGACGGGCGCAGCATCGGTGAAGGTAGTCCGGGAAGGCTGATGCAGACTACAATGATAAAATATGACGAATCGGTGCAGAAACATATTTGTGACAAAGATTAAGGAGGATATCTCTATGTCGGGCGTGATCGCATACCTGGGGTTAGGCTCCAACTTGGGAAATAAGATGGACAACCTCAACAAAGGGATAAATCTGCTAAGATGCACCGTGGGAATTGCGGTCAAAGCCACATCTCCGTTTTACCACACTTCGCCTGTGGGGTATACTGATCAGCCCGATTTTCTAAATGCTGCCGTGGAGATAGATACCACGCTTAATCCTATAGGGCTCTTGGACATCTGCCAATGTATAGAGAAGAAGTTGAAGCGGGTGGATAGCGTGCGCTGGGGGCCGCGCACCATAGATATTGATATATTGTTATATGGCGACTGTATTATGCGAAATGATCGCCTTGTTCTACCACACCCCATGATGCATGAAAGGGAGTTCGTGTTAAAGCCGCTCAACGATATAGCACCGCAGGCGGTACATCCGGTGTATAATATGACTGTAGCTCAGCTCTACCGAGGTATTGCCGGATGAAGTGTACCACTGCCCCATAAATCCCCTCTCCTCCTGAAAAAAATCTTCAGGAACAGCAAAAGGCTTTTAATCAGTTCCTTGAGGAATACAACCAGGAGAGACCTCAGAAAGCCCTAAGACAACAAACCCCTGCCTCGGTTTACAGAGCATCACCAAAACCCTATCCAGTAAAACTACCTAAAATAAAGTATGATACCGGAGAAGTGGTATGTTATGTAAACAACAAGGGTTATATTAAATGGAAAGGTGATTTGCCGCCTCCACTTCATCAAAAACTTATACTGCTCTGCTGCGTTCCAGCTCCACGGCCACGTATTTGAGGTGATGCCCCAGAGGTGCCCAGGGCTTTTTAATCAATGCCCTAACAGCATATACGGCCGGGTGTTTCTCAAACAGTTTCTCTATAACTGCTATGGCTGCCGCTTCTATGAGGTCATAGCAGTTTTCTGTAAGGGCCTGTTTGATATGATCGCATATTTGCCCGTAATCAATACTGCATTCAAGGTTGTCAACATGTCCTGCAGCACTCAGATCAACCTTCATCTCTACCGATACCAGGAACATCTGCCCCAGTTTTTTTTCCTCCGGATATACTCCGTGATACCCATATACTTCCATATCTTTGATTATTATCCTGTCCATTTGTTTCTCACTATCCTATCCGCCATTATCGCCACCCTCCTATTCTGCCACACATCATGCACCCGTACCACGTCCGCCCCTTTCGCAATCCCCAGCACGGTGACCGCCAGCGTTCCCTCCAGCCTCTCATTCACCGGCAGATCCAATACCCTGCCTATAAACGATTTCCGGGATGCCCCCAGCAAAAGCGGGTATCCCATGGCCTTGAACCTTTCAAGCCTGGCTATTACCTCTATGTTTTGATCCCCTGACTTCCCGAATCCAATTCCCGGATCAATGACTATGTTTTCATCCTTAACCCCGGCTTTATGCGCCGCTTCAATACCCTGGTGCAATCCGGCAACAATATCGTCGATCAGGCTACGGTACTCGCTACTGCTGCTATTATGCATTATGCACACTGGAACACCATACCCGGCTATTACACCTGCCATATTCGGGTCAGCCTTCAATCCCCATACATCGTTGATCATATCCACCCCCGCCTTGATCGCCGCCTCAGCAGTCTTTGCCCTGTAGGTGTCCACCGATATGGGTATATCCAACTCGGCCTTGAGCATCTTAAGCACAGGTATTATCCTGGTTATCTCCTGCTCAGCCGTCACCGGCAGAGAACCGGGACGGGTGGACTCTCCCCCCACATCGATTATATCCGCCCCTTCCTCAGCCATCCTCCGGGCATGCTTTAACGCCTGAGCGGGGTCAGCAAAAATGCCGCCATCAAAGAAGGAGTCAGGCGTGACATTCAGTATGCCCATTATATAAGTGCGCTGCCCCCACTGCCATGTATGGCCGCCGAGGCGTATTTCCCCGGTCATAACCTGGCCACCCGTCTCTCTATCTTTCCCATCCCTTGATCAGTGAGAAGAACTCCCCCCTGGTCCTGGCATCCCGTCTGAATATCCCTCGCACCGCTGAGGTGATCGTTATAGTCCCGGGCTTTTTGATCCCCCTCATGCTCATACATAAGTGCTCGGCTTCAACCACCACCGCTACCCCTCTGGGCTGCAGGCATTCCATAAGTATGTCGGCCACCTGCGATGTCAGCCTCTCCTGCATCTGCGGGCGTCTTGCCATACAGTCCACCACCTGTGCCAGCCCGCTCAATCCCACTACCCTGCCCTCTTGGGGTATATACGCTACATGCGCTCTGCCCATGAACGGCAACAGGTGATGCTCGCACATTGAATAAAAAGATATATCCTTGAGGAGTATCATTTCATCGTGAGCCTCACCGAACTGGACCTGAAGATATTTGCGGGGATCCTCTTCCAGCCCTCTGAACACCTCGGCGTACATCCCCGCTACCCGTTCAGGCGTATCCTTAATGCCCTCCCTCAAGGGATCCTCCCCTATCGCCTCTATTATCATCAACACCGCTTGACGAATCTTATCCTGATCCATAGCAATTCCCTTTCCTTGTCCAAATCATGTTATACTTCCCCAGCATCCTGCCCATAAGTTTTATTTTGCGCTTGATTTTTATCCTAAAGTCATTCCTTTGATAGAAACTCAAGCCCCTAGGGTTGTTTATATTCACATCCAGGCTCACAACATTGTGTTTCTTGAAAACCTCGTTCAGCAGAGCGGAACCTATCCCTAAACTCCTGTTGTCGGGGGCAACGCACAAATTATTTACATAAAACTCGTGATCATCCACCCTTTTTTTAATCAGCCATGTCATAAACAGGGCGACCAACCCAGCCCTTATGGCCTTGATAAATCCCATGGCCCTGAGGTATTCCTGCCCACACGCCCTTTCGATCTCCCTGCCCTGTTTACCATCAAACCCGACCAGTATTCCCACTATATGGCCATTGTACTTGGCGCACAGTATGTACCTGTAACTGAAATGCGTATTTTCCATGCGTATCAAATCTGCTAACATAGGTATCGCCTCTTGTTGTCTACCGAAGAACAATGACATTATGTCGGGATCGCTAATATAAATCAGCCATGCCGCCCTGTCAACATCATCTTTTGCCAGATCAAAGCGCTCAATGGAAAGATCCATGGTTGGTACCTCCGACACAATTTCATGTTAATGATATTTTAGCATAAGTATAACCCTGAATCTATGTCCAAAATATTTACGTAGATTTTCACTAAATTCATCCAAAATTTTCTCAGATTTTACTATGAACTTATGAATCTCAATTAAAATTTTACCATTCTTCTCCTCAACTTTCAAGGAAAATTTGATTTTTTGTTATTACAATATAATTATGTCACCCATAATTGCAACGTGATTATGTCCCCCCTGTGAGAAAATAAGGTAGTCCTAAACAATAGGAGGTGTTCTTATGAAGAAAGGAGCGATATAGAGAAGTTAAACCCATTTTACCCTTTCCTCTGTAAGAATTGCATAGAATAATTAGGTTATCAAGCTGGGTTTATTCTGGTAAAAATCAGTTATCGCCAGGATAAAGAAAATGGAACCCTATTAGGGCATCTCTGGGGTTATTAATGTTATAATTGAATTTAATAATTTAGCATGGCGAGGTTGCTTTGAAAGTTTTTTTATTTTTAGTTTCTCCACTGTATGAGCGAAAAGAATTTGCCAAACTTAAAAAGGTTTCCCTATGGTATTCTCTCTCGGTAGCATAAATGCTGACTTAGTAATATACTCCCCGGAATTTCCCCAATCAGGGGAAACTCTCGTTGGAGATTCTTTTTTTATTAACCAGGGTGGAAAAGGTGCTAATCAAGCAGTAGCAGCCTTTAAAGCTGGGGCTCCCACAACTTTTATAGGTAGGGTTGGTAAGGATTATTTCGGTGATTTCGTGGTTTCAGAAATCAAGAAATATGGCGTAAACACCAAGGTTATCGTAGACGAAACTGCCACCACCGGAACTGCCCTGATAAATGTAGATGGTCAAGGGAAAAACAAAATCGCTATAGTTAAGGGAGCTAATGAAAAAGTAGGCGAGGAAGAGCTTAAGTTGTTTCAGGAATCCGCTAAAGAAGGCGATATTTTGCTACTACAAGGGGAGATACCGGTAGTTACTATCATATTAGCAGCTAAAATTGCTTTAGAAAAAAGGGTCATCACCATTTTTGACCCTGCTCCGGTTAATGCTGATTTAAAACAGGTATTACCTTATGTTGATTATGTAACTCCCAATGAAATAGAAATTAAGAAGCTAAGTGGCTCTGAAAACCTTAAAGAGGGTTTGGAAGTATTAAAACAGATGGGTGCTAAAAAGATAATAATAAAACAAGGTGACCGTGGCATTCATTATATAGATTCCTACCAGGAATTTACCCTGCCATCTTACCTGGTAAAAGCCATAGACACCACTGGCGCTGGAGATAGCTTTAATGGAGCCCTGGCGGCTTCCTTTTCTTTGGGTTTGCCTTTGATGGATTCATTGAAATTTGCTATTGCTGGGGCAGCCATTTCCGTAACTCGTAAAGGAGCAGCTATCTCCTCCCCTACCCAACAAGAAATACAGAAACTATTGGAGGAAAATATTGAAAAAAGTACTAATTGACACCGATTGTGGAATTGATGACGCAATTGCCATCCTTATGGCTTTGGCTTGTAAAGATTTTGAGGTAGTAGGTATTACCACTGTATCAGGAAATGTTTATGTGGATAAAGTAAACCAAAATGTTCTAAGACTGCTTTCCTTTTTAAACCGTGAAGATATACCAGTTTTTCGAGGAGCTTCAGGACCTCTTTCCCAGAAACCGGTTAGGGCTGAAACTATTCATGGAAAAGACGGTTTAGGCAGCGTATTTTTACCAGAAACTCAAAAAAGTTTAGAATCTCAAAATGCTATAGAAGGTATTTACTTGTTAGCTAAACAGAACCCCGGGCTTACCATCATAACCCTTGGTCCACTTACCAACATTGCTATGGCCGTAAACCTCTATCCCGAGCTAAACCATTTGATGGGAAACATTATAGCTATGGGCGGAGCTATTGATAGGGGGAATGTAACTCGCTATGCTGAATTCAATTTTTACGCCGACCCAGAATCAGTTCAGTATGTGCTAAATACACCTATCCCTATGGAGATAATTCCCTGGGACCCCTGCGCTGAGCAGATGTTCACTGAAGAAGAAATCAAAGCTTTAATTCCCGAAAATAATAGGGTTGGAGATTTATTTTTGTCATTGCAACAGTTACCTTTTTCTTTCGTAGAAAAATATTACGGGGTTAGAAGCACCATATTACCCGACCCTTGTGCTATGGCTTACGCTATAGACGAAAAAGTAGCCTTACGCAAGTTGGTCGGAGATATAAGAATGGAATTAAACTGTAATACTCATCGCGGAGAAACTGTTCAATGCGAGGGTGATAGAATGAATATCATTCTTAAACTTGACCGAATAAAGTTTCTAAATATTCTTAAAACTATCTTAATATTATAAAGGAGGTGATAAATAAGTTACCAATAAGTAATATAATATTAGTTGAAAGTAATTATATACGGAGGAAGAATTGAAAAAATTATTAATCAGTGTTTTAGTGGTGGCTTTAGTTGTAGGTTTGATTGTTTACATTGTTGGTCGCCGTGAAGCGGTTGAAGAACCTGAAGTAGAGAAAATTAAGGTTGTTCTTTATATCAACGGAACTCTCGGAGACAAGTCTTTCTTTGACTCAGCTAACCGGGGACTACAACAGGCAATTACCGAATTAGGAATAGAAGGTAAAACTATAGAAGGTGGAGGGGTAGATGCTGCTCGTTGGGAATCAGACCTTGACGAACTATCTCGGGGAGATTGGGATTTAATCATTGTAGGAACCTGGCAGATGGTTGAAATCCTGGAAAGGATTGCCCCGAAATATCCTAACCAAAAATATGTAATCTTTGATACCGCCGTTGACTACACTAAAGGGAATCTAAGTAATGTTTACTCCATTCTTTATAAACAAAACGAAGGTTCGTTTTTAGTTGGCGCTCTGGCTGCTTTGATTACCACCTCGGATATGCCCCAGGCAAACAAAGAAAAGGTTGTTGGCTTCCTGGGTGGAATGGATATTCCAGTAATCAACGATTTCAAAGTTGGTTATGAGCAGGGCGTAAGATATATTGACCCAGCCATTAGAGTCCTGGTATCCTACGCAGGAACCTTCATTGACCCAGCCAAAGGTAAGGAATTAATGCTCGCCCAGTATGACCAGGGAGCTGACATTGCCTTCAATGTAGCCGGTCTAACCGGTCTGGGTCTTCTTGAGGCCGCTAAGGAAAGAAAGAAATATGCTATCGGTGTTGATTCCGACCAGTATCTAATGATTAAAGATACCGATCCGGAAAAAGCTTCTTTCATCCTGGTCTCTATGATGAAAAATGTTGATGTTTCGCTTTTCCGAGCTATCCAACTTTTTAAAGAAGGTAAGTTAGAATTTGGAAGATCGGAAGCTATTGGCCTTAGGGAAGGTGGAGTTGGCGTTTCTAATAACTATTATTACCAACAGGTAGTTCCTGAAGCCTTCAGAAATAAAATTGCTGAACTTGAGCAAAAAATCATAAAGGGCGAAATCGTTGTAGAGTCCGCTTTTGTACTTCCCTAATAATGTTATTAAGGGGGTGTCCTTTTGTGGATACCCCCTCTTTTTTCACTCGGAGGATAGATGGTCGCCATTCTGGAAGCAAAAAATATTGTAAAAGTGTATCCAAATGGAGTAGTTGCCAATAAAGGCGTAAGTATCAGCGTAGAAGAAAATACTATTCATGCTCTGGTTGGAGAAAACGGTTCTGGAAAAACTACCCTGATGAAAGTAATTTTTGGAATTGAAAAACCCCAGGATGGCGAGGTATTTTTTCAGGGCAGAAAAGTTCAGGTGAAGAATCCCCACGATGCCATAGCTCTTGGTATTGGTATGGTTCACCAGCACTTTATGTTAGCTCCCGACCTAACAGTGGCAGAAAACCTGGTTCTGGGTCAGGAGCCGCTTAAAAATAAATTTGTTCTGGACACTAAGAAAGCTCAGGAAATAACCCAAGAAATATCCGAAAAATATAAGTTACCCGTACCCCCTAACAAAAAAATTAAAGACCTTCCTTTAGGCATTAAGCAAAGAGTGGAAATTTTAAAAGTACTCCTTAGGAATGCTAAATTATTAATCCTTGATGAACCCACCTCAGTTTTAACCCCTCAAGAAACTGAGGTCCTATTCCAAACCTTAAGAGAACTAAAAAAATATGGCAAAACCATAATTTTTATTTCCCATAAACTAAAAGAGATTAAAGAAATTTCTGATAAAGTTACCGTAATGCGTGATGGTAGGATTATTGACACCCGAGATGCTAATGAGCTTTCCGAACACGATATCTCCTTTCTGATGGTAGGAAGAGATATAAGTTATGAAAGAGTTTCCGCTTCTGAAGCCATTGGTGAGCCACTTCTGAAGGTAAATAATATTTCTTTTACTAATGAAGAAAACTCACCTGTACTAAAAAATATATCCTTTGAAATTAAGGCAGGAGAAATAGTCGGGTTAGCCGGTATTGAAGGGAACGGCCAGAACGAACTGGTGGAAATTCTAACCGGTCTGAGAAAAGCAGATAAAGGCGAACTCTTCCTGAAACAGGAAAACATAAATAATCTTTCACCCCGAAAGTTACGGGAAAAGAAAATCTGCTATATTCCTGCTGATAGAATGAAAAACGGGGTAGCAGAAAAAACCACCCTGGAAGAAAACTTTATTGTTGATAGATATTGCCAGCCACCATTTTCCCGTGGTTTTAGATTAAATTGGAAATATATTGAAAAATACAGCAAAGAATTAATAAGAAAATTCCAGATACTGGCACATTCTTCCAAAGCTACTGTTGACTCCCTCTCCGGGGGAAATATACAGAAAGTTGTGGTAGCCAGAGAGCTTTCGGCTGACCCGAAAATAATTGTTGCTGACCAACCTACCCGGGGTATTGATGTGGGTTCAGAAGAGTTAGTTCATAATCTCCTTATAGACGCCCGTGATAAAGGAAGCGCGGTTTTCTTAATATCAGCTAACCTTGATGAAATAATAAAACTTTCCAGCAAAATAATGGTGATTTACCAGGGAGAAATAGTAGCCCGATTTGATAAAATTGACGGTATCAGAGATGTTGATTTAGGTCACTATATGCTGGGTCTAAAACGAGGAGAAGTGTAAGATGGATAAATTCATTCTAAACTATTTTAATACCATCAGGATTTCTATTGCTATCAGCATTGGAGTAGCAATCAGTTTATTTTTGATTTTAATAATCAGTAAAGACCCCGGTGCTTCTATAGGTTACCTTTTTCTAAGCCCCTTTCTCTCTCGCATTAGATTGGAGAGCCTCATTTCCGTTGCTGCTCCCATAATATTTTGTGGAATAGCTATTGCCATCCCCTTTCAGGCAAAAATATTCAATGTAGGTGCTGAAGGAGCACTGTTTATTGGGGCGGTTGCTGGGGTAGTATTCGCCATTGTTACCAAAATGCCACCTCTGATTCATATTCCCTTAACCCTGTTGGTGGCAGGACTGGCTGGTGGTATATGGGGCTTAATACCCGGTTTTCTGAAAGCCAAGTGGAATACCAGCGAGTTGGTTGTGTCCTTGATGATGAATTATGTAGCTTACTTTCTCGGTCTATACATCATTAATTATTATTTCCGGGATAAAGCGGCTGGCGCCCTGGTTTCCCTTAGAATTTCCTCTTCGGCTTGGATTTCCACCCTTCCCTTCTTTTCTCGAACCTCCTGGTCAATCGTAATAGCTCTAACTTTTGCTCTCCTGGTTTATTTCCTTCTATACCACACCACCCTCGGTTATGAAATCCGAACAACCGGGTTTAACCTACATTTTGCTAAATTTGGGGGTATTAATGTTTTCAAAATCATTATATTAGCGCAGATAATCGGTGGTTTTATTGCTGGAGTGGGGGGGATGACTGAGATAATGGCAATCCATCGTAGATTTAATTGGCAGGTAAGCCCGGGTTTTGGCTGGGATGGAGTAATGGTAGCTATTATAGGCAGGAACCATCCCATTCTTATCATATTTGCCTCGTTATTTCTGGCTTATCTAAGAATTGGAGGACATCACCTTAACCTGATGTCTGATGTGCCTTATGAGATGGTATCAGTTATTCAATCAGTAATCATTCTTCTCATTACTGCTGAAGCTTTCCTGGTGCAGTGGAAGGAAAGAATTACCGTCAAAGAAGCTGAAAGAAAGGAGATTCCCCATGGGACCACTTCTTGACAGTATTTTATCCCCTGCTTTTGGTTTTGCCATTTTGCGGATTATGACCCCGATTCTTTTCCCCACTATTGGGGTGGCTATTTCCTCTCTGGCAGGTTCTATTAATATTGCTATGGAAGGAACGATGTTAATGTCTGCCTTTACCGGCGTGATAGTCAGTTATTTTACTAAAAACATTTACCTGGCATTGTTAGCCGGTATCCTGGTAGGGGTAACTATGGGTTTCGTCCTGGGTTATTTTCACCTGAAGTTGAAAGCAGACATTATCTTATCAGCCATTGCCCTAAACATGTTTGCCTCGGGGTTTACTATTTTTATGCTTTTTCTGATTGCTAAAGATAAGGGAACCTCTATCTCCCTTAGAAGCCTGGTTTTTCCTGATATTCACCTTCCTCTTATTAAAGAGATTCCTATAATTGGAGAAATATTAAGCGGTCATAACCTGCTCACTTATGTAGCCATACTCTCCATAATATTTATGTACTTTTTGATTTATAAAACGCGCCTGGGTTTAAGAATAAGGGCGGTGGGTCAAAATCCCGATGCAGCTGAGTCAGTGGGGATAGATGTAAAAAGAATTAAACTGTATTCTCTGTTAATCTCGGGGTTTTTCGGTGCGCTCGGAGGTTTATATCTATCTATGGGTTATGTTTCCTGGTTTGGCAGAGATATGACTGCTGGAAGAGGCTTTATAGCGGTAGCCGCCTCTAACCTTGGAGGACATTTGCCCCTGGGAGTGTTTATTTCCTCTTTATTTTTCGGTTTAATTAATGCTATCTCCATATACTTAGCCCCTCTAAGGTTACCTTCAGAGTTCACCCATTTGATTCCTTATGTAACTACCATTATTGCCTTAACTTTTTACTCTATCAGAATGACCCGAAAAAAGAAAGCTTACAAGGGTAAAATATAAGATTATATTAGGTATAGTGATTGTTTCCAGCGAATAAAGACTAACAGGTTAAGTGAAAAAGTCCGGCGATTTTTTTCTGATTTATTAAAATATTAAAAACTTTGATGGCTTCACCGGTTGTAAGTACCTGTAAATCAATCTTTTCCTCCAGGCAAAACTCTTTTACTTCAGGTGAAATTATCATCCTTCCCAGGGCTCCCGTGCCCACTATTAAAACTTCGGGGCTAAACAATAAGACTTCTCCTATATCTTCCAGAGTCAGATGGTGTCCAGATTTTCTCCACCAATTAGGGTGAATCATTTCCCCGAGAATCAGCAAATCCTTTTCGTATCTTTTTCCTTTGATGATTATTTGGCCAAAACTGTAGGAATCAATCATGTTTCAATTAATTCAAGTAACCTACTTAAGGTGGAAGGGGCAGGAAATGTACTCCCCTTTCAGGGGTAAGGGCTATTTTTTCCAGGCCTGAATAACCTGACATTAAGCCGGCAATTCCTCGGATTTGCGCTGGTAACTCTTTTTCGATTAGATAAGTATTCCTATCAAGGTCAACGGTATATTCAAGAAGTCCTATATCAGCTACTAATATTCTATCATTTCTATCCCAGGGCCAAAATGGTTCTTCCCCACCCAGATAACCTGTTTTAAATTCGGTTAATTCAGCTGGTTCAGGATAATTTCCCTGGTCTATGGCGTATTGTTCAAGGGCAATAGATATGGCTCTTAATTCTACTATTGCTACAGCTACCTGGGCTCTAAGCCTGGCTCCCATCAACCGAGGAATCAAAACTCCCGCTAAGGTAACGATAATAGCCATGACCATAATTAACTCAATCAAAGTAAAACCTTTACTTTTCATAATTAAACTCCCTAATATAACTCTTTTTATATATTTTATGCAAAAATCATTACTGGATGTGTTACTACTCAGGTTGTTTAGGCTGTAGGCTGAAGGCTGTTAGTCACGCATTGACCGAATCAAGGCGCTCAGAACCTTCTCTGTCTCCACCATTTTCGAGTTGCATTCGGGAACATC
>QLTX01000035.1 GCA_018725175.1 Candidatus Psychracetigena formicireducens | reverse complement strand
TGGAAACAGAAAAGGCAATATTTGTCTATAAAATTGTCAACTATGAAGAATATATCCATCAGGTAGTAAATTAATCTTATGAGGTTTCACCTCGCCTTCTGACAAAATCTTATGCAAAACACCTTTTCCAAGTTTATCAAAACAAGTATAGCCTTCTTCTCTCGCATGTTTACGAAGGTGTTTTACCAACAAACTATAAGTCTATATCTCCTGGGCATAGTTAAAATCGGTTGGCTTTTTGCAGGCGATAGACAATGCCCATGCCCTATCCTCATCGGTAATTTGTCCAGGACGTCCGGGCCGTGGTAAGTCGTCCAATCCCTGCAACGGTCCCAAGTCAAACGCCTTATCTATTGTTCCTTCAACCAGAGGACGGGTGGTTTTCATCTCTCTGGTAATCTCTGTTACTTTTTTCCACTAGCATACCACAACAAAATTTTTGCTCTATTCACTCTACCTGCTTTCTCCGTTCGGCTACTGGCAATTTGTTTAAGATTTTTGGCCATCTCTTCCGCCAATAGCAACTTTTTACGCTTCGACATGGGAACCTCCTTTACTTGTATATCTATGACTTAATATTCCACAAATTTTAATAGTACGCAATATTAATAGAAGAACAAACTACTAGAAAATGTCTGGGTTACAAAACACTGTTTGAAGTCGCTTCACTTACGGTGTTGCACTTCAAGGTTGAATGTGGATCCTTAATACTAATTAAATAATTGAAACCTATCTGGGGTAGATTTAATTATGATGAAAGATGCCCACCCGGCAGTAAAACTAAGGTTTAAGAAAAGCCTATAGGATGTCTTATCACTACAACGCCTTCTGCGGAGAACTATAACTGATAGATGAGCCGCGGTTCCATCCGGCATAAGCATAGAGGATATCCACATAGGATTTTTCCGCCTCCACCAATCCAGCTACCTTTTCATTGCCTTGAATAACTAAATATTCATCAGGGCTATGGGCTCTCCCACCGTGCCCTAGTCCTCCCCCGGCCACGGGTAGGTTTAAATTTTGGGTATAAAGATAAAAAGGGGCGCTGCCGCCCATGTGAGGCCAGACTTCAACTTTCTTGCCATACCCCTTGTATACACTTAGCACCGCTTGCGCCACAGGCTCCTTAACGCTTGTCTTAGACCAGCCATAACGATCGTGTTCCCTTATTTCTATGTCGTTATAGCCGTGCTTGTCCAAATGAGCCCGAATTAACGGCACTACATCCTCTGGCTTTTGATTGGGAACTACACGCACATCTACCTTACAAATTACCTTATGTGGTAAAACAGTCTTTGTCCCAGGGCCGGTGTATCCACCCCAGATTCCGTCGATGTTTAAGGTGGTGGAATATAAGTATTTCAAAATGAGGTCCTTCCCCTCGAGATCGTCAATCCATCGCTTAATCTTGAAAGATTCCTTCCATACCCTATCATCAAATACCTCCACCAGCTTATCCACCAACTCAATGTCCTCCAGGCTTGGAGAGGCTACCTTATCATACCAGCCCTCTATCAGAATGGTATTTCCATCCCCAGAAACCATTGTAGAGAGGGCATTGATTAATCTCCAGACAGGGCTATCCACTATTGCTTTGGTGCTACTGTGGATATCAAACGCTTGTGGTCCACGGCCCCAGCTCTTCCCAGAACACTCGAGTTCAAGGTAAACTATACCCTTAACACCCAGGAACATTTTAATCTTGCCTTCTTGATCTTGGGATGGACCACAGCCCAGCACCGCATCAGCTTCTTTGAGCCTATTCTGATATTTTGCTATGATCTGAGGAAAATGCGGGCTGCCCAGCTCCTCCTCGCCCTCAGCGGTGAACATGATGTTAACCGGGAGTTTACCCTGAATGGCAATAATTGCTTCCAAAGCGTTAAGCCACATCCGATAGCCCCCCTTGCTGTTTACGGCTCCACGAGCTATTATCACCTTACCCAAGGAAGGCTTTTCAACTACATTGGCCTCAAATGGTGGGGATGACCATTCCTCACCTTCTACTGGCTGGGTGTCATACATACAATAATTAACAATTGTCTTCTCATTATCGGCGTTATAATAAGCCCATACACCCGGGTGGCCATTGGTTTCCACAATCTCCACTTCCTGGCAGCCCAAATCTTTATAATAACTGCACAAAAGATCAGCGCACTCCCTTATCCCTAAATCCTCAGCACTAACGCTCGGCTGCCGTAAAAACTCCTGCACCTTAGTAATATGTTCTTCCTCATGTTCCTCAATATATCTATAAATTTTCTGTAGATCAGTCATTTTATCTAAAACCTCCTATTTGTGTATATAGTCATTTGCGTTGAACATTATAACAGGGTTGAAGAAACCTGTCAATCTGCCGAATTGCCCCTGTTAAATAAAATTGAAAAGTAGACAGTTTAAGCTTGAAAAGTAGACAGTTAAAGCTTGAAAACTGGACAGTAAATGATACACTCCTCCAGACCTGTCTGCCTACAGGCAGGAAAGGAGAAATACATGGAACAGATACCTAAACGGTTTACTGGTGAACAAATGAAAGTTTTACTAAAAGGGTATTGTCAGGGGACGTTAGATAGATCAACGGTTGAGGAGACTTTAGGAATCGGCAAAGCCAGATTCTTTACTCTCTTAAAACAGTATCGCCTTGACCCGGATAAATTCTCTCTTACTTATCAGAGAGCCAGTCCAGCCAGACTTCCAGCTTCTGCAGAAAGAGAGATGGAGAAGGAGTTAATGTTAGAAAAAAGCTTAATCGAAGACCGAAGCTTGCCCATCACCACCTACAACTACTCAGCTATCAGGGATCGCTTAATTAAGCGTGGTGTCACAGTATCTTTACCTACCATTATCAAGCGGGCTAAAAGTTTGGGTTGTTACCAGCCTCATCCAAGAAAGAAGGCTCATGACCGTGAGGTGATCACCACCGCCATTTCCGCCTTAATTCAACATGATGCTTCCCATCATCGGTGGTCACCTTATGTAAGAGAGAGATGGGCTTTGATTACCTCCTTAGATGACTTTAGTCGTAAACTGCTGTATGCTGACTTCTTTGAACAGGAAACCACCTGGGTTCATATCAAAGCCGCTGAAACTCTAATGCACACCTATGGGATTCCCTTGCGCTATTATGTTGACTCACTACGAGTGTTTCGTTTTGTTCAAGGCAGGGATAGCTTCTGGAGAAAGCATATTCTTCAAACTGATGAAGCTAATCCTCAATGGAGACAGGTAATGAATATTATAGGCGTGGATGTTACCTTTGCTCTTTCTCTTGAGGCTAAAGGCAAGGTGGAAAGACCTTGCCGTTGGCTCCAGGATAGGATCGTCAGAACCTGTGCCCTAGAGAAACTCACCACCCTTAATGAGGTTCGTGCTGTCCTAAAAGAAGAGGTAAGCCGTTACCATAACCACCAGGTCCATTCTACCACCAGAGAAGTCCCCAGCATTCGCTTGGAGAAGGCCAGGAAAGAAGGAAATAGCCTATTTAGGCCGTTGGTTTTACCTAATCCTTTTACCTTAACCAAAGACATCTTCTGTTTGCGAGAGAAACGAATGGTCAATGGATATCGGAGAATTTCCTTATTCAATCATGAAATACCGGTTCCCCATGTGCCACTAAGAAAGGAAGTAGAAGTTCATCTGATTCCTGATACCAAAAGAGAAGCTCTGGAGATTCGAATCTGGTGGGAAAACCGCATGGTGCAGTCTGTTACTTACCCGATAAAGGAGTTTCCTAGTGTCCACTTTTGAATTTTATAAGTGTCCACTTTTCAAGTTTTCCTAACATAGAAATAGTACAAATTGATTTTCCTTGTTTTTATGTTAATAAATGCACATTCTACCTGCTTTATGGAAGATGTTAATTGATAAGAGAGTTCCCGGGTCAGGCCCGGGAAGACAGGCAAGCAAGAACCTGCCTCCCAAGGTAAAAACGGAAGGGAAAAGACACAAAAATTCTCGTGTTGTCTTTCAGCTATCTATATTATTTCCCCTACGGACTTCTTCTTATTATGTTCAGCTGCGTGCTGATACTGCCGTCAAAATCTACTTTACCATCCTTAAAAGAGAATGATTTAATAGAAATATTGGGAAGATTTCTGATGCCATTTGTAACAAACTCATCTACGACTCTACGGATATTTTCGTTAAACAGTTGCCCTATTTGTGCCTCAGTATAGACTATATTAGGTGAAAAAAATAGTTCAGATAAAATAGCGGCAATAGCATTCTGTTGGCTGTTTTGAACCAATAAATTGATAGGAAGAGGAATCCTGCCTAATTTTAAACTCTCTACGTTCAACTGTATTCCCGCTTCCGCTGAATATACAGGCCTGGCTTTGATATAAACCGGAAAACCTCTATGCAGGATAGCGGGTACTCTTCTTTTCACTTCCCCGAGCACCGATGATAATTCCGTCCATACCGGTGGGTCATAATAATTAATTATTTCTAAATTTTCCAGTATAAACTTAGATGAATATTCCACCGCTCCATCAGTATGTATTTTAACCTGAGCCCCTTCAATAAAAGGAAAGAAGGGAAAATAATTGAGAATAGAGGAAAGTTCTGATTCGGTGACGGTTACTTTATAATCTTTCTTCCCCTCATGGATAAAGGTATAATTTCTAAAATTAACTCTATTAAAACCTTCAGGTGCGCTTATTTTATAGCCAGCATTGTTTATCAGCTCATTAACTTCCGCTTGTGAAGAAGTTACACCTAAATCTACCGGCTGGAAAATATTTATGTATTCTGATAAAACAGGAATCTGTCCGAGAAAACCGGCAACAATTACACCTATAACAACCAGCACCAAAACTAAAACCAAAACAATGCCTAAACCAATTTTTAATATTTTTAACATCTTTACCTCCAAAACATAGGGGACTGTCCCCTAAGGGACAGTCCCGGTTTATTTTAATATTTGGTGGCTACACTGACATCCTCAAAGAGAATAGAAGGGAAGGTCCCCATACTGGTAGAAGGATGGTAAACATTTTCCACTGCCACAACATTTTTCATAACTTCATAAATATTGCCAGCCACCATGGCATCTTTAACATGACCTATGATTTCTCCATTTTCCACATAAATACCCGGTGAAAGACCCACAGAAAAATCCCCATTTAACAGATTTCCGCTATGGGCACCCAGAACACCACCTACGATTATCCCTTTATCCATCATCTTCAGCATTTCCTGAAAGGTTTTATCTCCTGGTTTAACATAAAGATGATTAAGATTAGGGTTTGGCTTTACAGTTATAGATTCGCTGGCACCAAAACCCATACCACCTCTGAAACCATGACCGGTAGAATCAGTATTCAACTTCTTAGCATAATGTAAATCATAATAAAAGTTTTTCAGCACCCCTTCTTCAACCAGCGGAAAGTATTTACCAGGAACTCCCTCATCATCAAAGCTTCGGGCTCCTGGAAGGTTATCATCTAAGGGGTCGTTGTATATGGTTAGCTTAGAATCAAAAATTTTCTCACCAATTTTTTCAGCAATCGGAGTTTCTTTATCATATACACTTTTTCCACTGGTACCGATTTTTAACCTCCAGATAAGCACATACAGGGTTTCTGGGAGGAATAACACCTTCATCCGCTCACCTTTTGGCTTTACTTCTTCCTGCGACTGGTTATACATATCAAGAACATAATTTACTGAACTATCGGGCATCTCCTGGAACTTCTTTCCAACTAACAATTTATGCACACCTGCATAAGAAGCCGGGTAAAAAACTGATATATAGGAGTAATAGAAGCTGGAACGAGTTGATAAGTTAGTCCCCCGGTGGTTAGTAATAGATAACTTTTCTACCACTTTACCGGCATCTACATTGATCTGCCCTTTGGTCCTTAAACTAAGTAAGTCCACCAACCTCTGGCATTCTTTTACCATCACCATATTGTTTAATTCTTCCAGAGAAGAATCATAAGTGTTAACTCTATTTACCTCCGAAGTAAGGGGAAAGCTAAACTCTGCCTCTACCCCACCCTTGAGGGAAGATAGAGCATTGTCCACCAGGTCCTTAGGGTTTAAAAGGTTTTTGGTATAAGCAAATCCAAGTTTATTATCTTTAATTAACCTCAGACTCAAACCTGACTGAATTTTGCTATCAATATCTTTCAGTTGAGCATTTTCAAAAGAGACTGAATCGCTTTCCTGACTGTTACAATACAACTCTGCTTGATCACTAACTGTTGAGGCTATCCTCAATAAATCTTTCACTATACACCTCCAATGACCAGGTTTTTAACCATGATATGAGGTCCACCATGGCTGGAGCGGATATTTAACTGACCCTTTCCGCATCCCCCAATTTCACTCAGCACTAAATCATTACCCACGGAAACAATATTCTGCATGGTTTGATAGAGGTTGCCTACTATGTTTATGTCTCTAACCATCTCGGTAATTTTTCCTCCCTTAACCAGGTAGGCATATTGGGCCCCGAAGGTAAAGTTCTCCCCGCTGGTTTGCCCACCTTTAGCATCCAGGATATAAAGACCATCGCCCAGTTCAGTTAGTAACTCCTCAAAGGAGTTTGTTCCAGCTTGAATAAAGATATTACCCATCCTGATAATAGGCGCATAACGATAATCTTCAGCCACACTATGACCATTGGTTAGTTCACTAAAATTATTCGCAGTTCTCCTGGAATGCAGATGACCGCTAAGAACGCCTTTATTAAGCAAAGTAACCGGACTGGCTAACACCCCTTCGTCGTCATACCTGTAAAAACCGAGTTGGTTGGGGACGGTGGGGTCGTCAATGATGGTTAAAACCTCATTGCCCAGTTTTGCTCCTATTTGCATTTTCTCCCTCATGGTAGGAGAATCTTCAATTAAATCGGCTTCTGAAAAATGACCGAAAGCTTCGTGGGTGAAAACACCGGCCATGCTGGGGTTAAGGATAACATTATAAACTCCCCTGGTAACCGGTTTGGCTTCAAGAAGTTGTAGGGCTATGGAGGTTTTCTTTTCAAACTCTGCTTCCTGGTTTCTAATACGGTAAAACCCATCACTACCACCGATGCCCACCCTGACATTTTGTAGAAGATTATCCTTCCTGGATACAATAGAACCATTAATTCCATTAGTTACCAAATCTTCTCTGATTTCAGCACCCTCGGTACTAACAAAATACTTCTCCCGGGAAACTTCAAAGTATTGAATGGCAGTAGTGCTGATGCCTTCCTGCTTCAGGGGAATACTGTTATACTGCCTGGTTAGCTCCAGTTTTTCATCTATGGATATATTCCTCGGGTCTTCCTTTAATATTGGCTTGAACTTATCTTTAACCGCAGAAATCGGAGCTAACTTTACCGGTTCCTTTAAGTTCCCTGCTAAAAGCAGGGCGTTCTCAGTGGCTTTTTTTAAGGCTTTTTCACTTTCACTTTCGCTGGTAAAAGCTATGGTGGAAAAACCACCATTTTTTAATACCCGGGCTACATAACCATCAGCTGTGTTTGATCCAATCTGGCTGAGTTCCTTGCCGTTAAACACAATTCTGGTTTCTTTTTTTATTTCATAGCGAAGGTCTGCGTAGTCAGCATCTACCTTAGATAGAATTCTTTTTAATTCATCTAACACTAATTATTCCTCCTTTGTTTATATTATTTTTTAATTTATTATTCATTTTCATAATATTATAAACCTTTATCAGAGATGTATTTGGAAAAAAGAAATACAATTATTGAAAATAGAAATATATAAATGAGGACATATTAATAATATGCCTTTCCCCATTTTTTGTACTAATTCTTCTTAAGGTTAATAATTTATTTCATTATTGATAAACTTTTCCACCAGTTCCCTGGCTTCACCATCTGGATATTGTTGGGGTGGTCTTTTCATATAGTAGGAAGAGACGCTCAATATTGGGCCTTTAACTCCCCTATCCTTCGCTAACTTTAAACACCTTAGAGCATCAACTACCACACCTCCACTGTTAGGCGAATCTTCCACTTCCAACCTCAACTCCAGGTTCATAGGAATTTCCCCAAACAGAAACCCTTCAAGGCGAATAAAACCAACTTTGGTATCCTTCAACCAGGGAACATAGTCACTTGGTCCTACATGAATTCCAAAAGAGTTAATATGTTTATTATCCACCTGAGACATAACTGCCTCAGTTTTAGACAGTTTTTTGGACTTCAATCTTTTCCTTTCTAACATGTTTAAAAAGTCGGTGTTTCCTCCAACATTTAGCTGGTAAGTGTTTTTTATCTTAACACCCCTTTCTTCAAATAGTCTGGTCAAAACTCTATGGATGATGGTTGCTCCTAATTGTGATTTTATATCGTCTCCCACGCAGGGAACTCCTGCTTCTTTAAATTTTACTCCCCATTCAGGATCTGAAACTATGAAGGAAGGTATGCAGTTCAAAAAGGCAACTTTAGCTTTTAGAGCTGCTTCGGCATAAAACCTGGTATTCTCTTCTGAACCCACAGGCAGGTAGTTAATTAGTATGTCAGCCTTAGATTCTATAAGCAGATTTACCACCTCTTCAAAAGTCGGTTGTTCCTTGTCGGAAACTATAAAGGTGTTATTTTCAGGGTAATCAGCCATGTGAGGGGCAATAGAATCTATAATTTTACCCATCCTAACCTTAACTTCCATAGGGGGGATTTCCCTATATACATCTTTAGTGCAGTTAGGGTAGGAAAAAATAGCTTCGTTAATGTCTTTTCCTACTTTTCTCTTGTCAATGTCCAGAGCTAGTACCATTTCAATATCAGAAACCTTGTAGCCACCAATTACCGGGTGGGCTAATCCATCCTCTAATTCAGGGTTATTTTTATAAAAATGTATGCCTTGAATTAGAGAACTGGCACAATTGCCTAATCCTACAATAGCCACTTTAATCATCTTAAGTAGCCTCCTTTTCAAAAATATTTTTAAGGAAAAAAAGCCTTAAAAAAGTATGCATAAAACCAAATAGGGAGATTAAGAATAAAGGCTCCAGGGTTTTTCCAAAAAGTGAAAATATAAAAATTAGAAATAATCTTGAATCCCTGCTTGAGGGTAAAAGATAAACAGGATCTATTTCGTAGAATTCTCTACCAGTTAAGCTCTTTATTTTATCCTTTTCCAACATAGACAGGTGAGAAAATAGAAGAGCGGTAAAGCCAAGAATTAGATACCAGGAGTTATAATCAATTAAAAAGGAGGGGATAGATACAGAAAAGATTAAAATAGAGTCTCCGATTCTATCCAGTATTGAATCAAAATATGCACCCCATTTACTTTCTTCTCCTCTTACCCGGGCAATTTCTCCATCAACACCATCAATAATTGAGGAAATTTGTACCAGAATACCTCCCAGGGGAAGCCAGCGCCAATAAAAGAAGATAGATGATAATAACAGAAGCAAAAAAGAGAGAACACTGTAAAAGTGAGCATTAAATGGTAAGAGAGCCAGAAGCCTGCTTAATTTTAAAGATATTTTCCGGTTGATGAAGCGGGAGATAAGGCCATCGCTTTTCTTGCGGAGCGCCTCCTGGAAAAGCTTCTCCCCCCTGATTTTATCCTCAACTGTATCAACATCGTACCAGAAGCCATTACCTATATCTACCGCCTTCAGTTCCTTCCAACCCCTTAAAGAGAGATTTAGCTCTCCCCCTGTCTCTTCCACTTTATCCTCCAGTTGATTAAATACGGCAGGAGAAAATTTGAATAATCCGGTATCTATATAATTCCACTCTTTAATATTTTTCCCAATATTATGTACCTGTCCATCTCTTACTTCTATCAGGGTTGCTTCTTCAACTGAAGAAAGGTCAGTTCTTTTAGAAACAGCCAGGACATTTTCCTCATTAGACTTTAAAAGTTTTAAGAGATTATCTTTGAGATGAACATGGTCTCCCATTAAAAGAACAAATCTATCTCGAGCAATCGGTTTTATATCCAATAAAGTAAAAGCATTCCCTTTCAGATAATTAGAGGCATAAAAAACTTTTAGCCTTTTTTCTTTTTTGAATTTTTTTTGCAAAAATTTCTCTATAATAGCCCCTGTTTCTCCCAGAACTACTACTATCTCTTCAAAATTGAGAGAAAGTAGTAATCTAATATTTCTTTCTAATAGCGGTATCCCGAAAAATGTATATAAAGGCTTAATGCTTGAGGGGTTAGCAGCTCTAAGCCTTTCTCCTTTTCCAGCAGAAAGTATTATTCCCTGCAATATTTTCTCCTTTAAATAATAATGAAAATAGTAAGAATTAGACTAATAAAATAAATGAAATTATAGATAAAATGTAATAGTTTAGTTTTTCCAAAATCTTATTTTAGAGTATATCACCCCACCCCCCCCAACTGTCAAGGCATTTTTGGGAATCTTTTTCATATTTTTTGGGAAAAAGTTAATAAATTTCTGATGTTCCTCTGGACTCCATCTCATTTTTATGATAACATAAAATTATGGATGAGACAATGACTCTTCAAGGGCGAGAGATAACAAAGGATAATATCGAATTAGTTCAGCGACTGATCGAAGCCAATCCATCCCAGAATCGCACCTGGCTTTCCAAAGAGCTGTGCCTTCTGTGGGATTGGCGTGCTGCCAATGGCCAGATTAAAGACATGGCCTGCCGCACCCTTCTTTTGAAATTAGAGCAACGTGGCTATATCATCTTGCCCAGTCGTCGCTCTCCCGGTCGGGGTTCTCGCAAGGTCTCTATCCCCTACGTTCCACATAACACTGCTTCTATTGCCTGCGCCCTGAGTGACCTTGAACCGGTACATATCCAGTTGGTTGAAGACACCGAACCTCTGCGTCTCTTCCAGTGTCTGCTTTCCGCCTACCATTATCTTGGTTTCAGCAGCACTGTGGGAGAGAATATGAAATATATGGTTTTTGACCGGGAGCATAATCCACTGGCCTGCCTTCTGTTTGGCTCGGCAGCTTGGAAGTGCGCTCCGCGGGATGACTTTATCGGCTGGAATGCTGAGATAAGAAAGTCCAATCTCAAATTCCTGACCAACAACATGCGGTTTTTAATTTTGCCCTGGGTCAGGGTTCCCCACCTAGCCAGCCATATCCTGGGAAGAGTTGCCAGGCGTATCAGTTCGGAGTGGATAGAGAAATACGGTCATCCCCTTTATCTACTGGAAACCTTTGTGGAACGGCAACGCTTTCGAGGCATTTGTTACCAGGCTGCCAATTGGATTTATGTCGGTCAAACCAAAGGTCGCAGCCGCAATGACCGCTATGCCACCCTTAAAGTGCCGGTCAAAGATATTTACCTTTACCCGCTGACAAAAAGATTTCGGGAGGCTCTCAGCCAGCAGGTAGGCGAGCAGAAAGGACGACAGGTGGAAGATGATAAATAGAGTGGAGTGTCATCACGGGACTCGTTGCCCCTATCTGAATGGCGGAGATATTTGGCATCTAATTGGCAAGCGGGATTATTTAAGTCAACGGCTCGACGAAATGGAAAAGGTGATGGCATTGGCTCAGGCAGAGATTGAAAAGTTGCGCCAAGAAAACCAGAAACTTAAAGAAGAAAGGGAGACACTGCGTTATGAATTGAAGCAAATGCTGGGTAAGATTTTCAAGCCTCAAATTAAGCCAGATCCTAATGTCAACCGTCCCAAGCGGGGTGCCCCTTGTGGTCATCGTGGCAACAGTCGCAGACGGCCAGAAGAGATTTCGGAATTTATTGACAGCTATCCTGACAGATGTGATAAGTGCGGTGGCCAGATTAAGGTTTACGAAAAAAGCTTTGATGAGCATGTGGTAGAAGATATTGAGATAAAGAAGAAAGTGACCTGTTATCGGCTACATTATGGTTATTGTAAGCAGTGTAAAAAGCTCGTTTATCCCAAGGTAAAAGAACCGATACTGGCCAGTGACCGAATTGGAATTCGGGCTCGGGCAGTTGGTGCATATCTGCGCTATCTTGGTCTGCCCTATCGCAAGACAGCCAAGATATTCAAGGATATTTTTGATCTAAATCTTACTCATCCATCATTTTTAGCTTTTAACACCGAGCAAGCGCAAAACGGCGCTTCAATTTACGAAGGGATAGAACAGTCAATCCGCCATTCACCTTGTGTGAACGCTGATGAAACGGGTTGGCGGGTTAATGGCCAGAATCACTGGTTGTGGATCTTTACCAATAAAGATGTGGCGTTGTATCAGATTGACAAAAGTCGTGGCAGCAAGGTTGTCGATAATATTTTGGGTAAAGAGTATCACGGGGTTTTGATTAGCGATTTTTATTCGGCTTATAACAAACTTCAGGCCCTGGCAAAGCAGCGTTGCTTGGGGCATCTTCTGGCTGAGATTAAGAAAATCCAGGAGAAGAATAAGCTGGCTCCAGAGGGTATCGATGGCATGTTTTGCCAGGAGCTGAAGACGGTATTAAAACAGACGATTGACGTTTGGAATGAATATCATGAAGGGACGAAGGTTTTTGAAGATTTGGTTAAGGAAAAGGAGCGGGCGATCTCAAGGATGGTGGAATTACTATCATTACCGATTAAGCACAAAGATGTGCAGCGTATCCGTAAGCGGATAATAAAATTCAATCAGGAGTTGTTCACCTTCCTGGATAATCCCTTGGTTGAGCCGACCAATAATCGGGCGGAGCGGCAATTGAGGCCCAATGTTATCATGAGAAAGATAACTTTTGGCAACCGTTCAGCTTTGGGGGCTTCCAACCATGCGGTGATGATGAGCATAATCCAGACTGGCATCTTGAATGGAATTGAACCATTAAATATTTTACTGGCTTTATCAGTAAAGCCTCTAACTTCACTTACGGAATTGCC
>QLTX01000034.1 GCA_018725175.1 Candidatus Psychracetigena formicireducens | reverse complement strand
CCCAGTTTTTGCTGCAAAAAAGAAATTTAGTTTTCTATCGCGGATTTTGGGGGCTTACCACATATATGAAGTTCTTACCAAAAAGTACTAAAATTTTGGTGCATTTGTTTAATTAAAATAAATTGACTTTGGTCGTAAAAGTGATAAAATATATACAGGTTTAATATATTTAATTGGAGGAAATAATTAATGACAAAGATTAATCAGAAAATTTTAGATCTTGAAATTGCCAATTTAGAACTAGAGGCATTCCAGAAGGAAGAAATAAAAAAACTTAAACTTTCTGACTATAAAGGTCAATGGTTAGTTTTGATATTTTATCCGGCCGACTTTACCTATATCTGTCCCACAGAATTAGGAGAAGCCGCAAATTATTATGAGGAATTCAAGAAATTAGGAGCAGAAGTACTAAGTGTAAGCACAGATACGGCATTTGTTCACAAGGCATGGCATGACAATTCTCCAACTATCAAAAAAGTCACATTCCCAATGGTGGCTGACCCTACTGGAAAATTATGTAAAGAATTTGGGACATATATTGAAGAAGAAGGAATTTCTCTACGTGGTAGTTTTATTATTGACCCTGAATTGGTGCTAAAGGCTTATGAAGTGCATGACAATAATATCGGTAGAAACATAAAAGAAATATTACGTAAACTTGAGGCGTGCATATATGTAAAAAAACACAAGGGAGAAGTTTGCCCCGCAAGCTGGAACCCTGGAGATAAAACTATTAAACCAGGATTGGAGTTAATTGGTAAGATATAGCACATAGAGATCTCAAATTTCGGTACGCCTGAAGTCAACAACTCTGAGAAAACCTATGGCTTTTTTATTTCGTTTCGTTTGAGAATATAGTAGAACTTTCAAGACCAATTCCACCAACCAGTCTCATTTTTTATTCCCATAGGGACATACTTTAACGCATACTCCGCAAATTCTAACTCCAACATCGGGTAATTTCGCAAATTCATAGAGTTTTTCACCACATTTATTTAAATCTACTGCGATCTCTGGACTGTCATAATTACTTTCAGTAGATACATTTTTAATAGCCTTAGCTGGACAGAAAACTACGCAAGCCTTGCACTTACCACATTGGTTGAGCAGGGGAGTATCTGGCGTAAGAGGCATGTCGGTTAGTATAGTCGCCAGTCTTAACCTGGGTCCGAATTCGGGATTAACAACTAATAAACTTTTGCCCTGCCAGCCTATGCCGGCCATCCTGGCAACTGCTTTGTGTGATATGCTCCCCAAAAGCCTTGTTTCATCTTTTACTTCAGAGGCTAAAATATTAACTGCTTTATACCCTTGACTTTTTATCCACCCAGCTATTTCTCCGGAAATAATATTTAAAAAATTATTAATTTGAAGATAATGGGTGGCGTATTCAGGCGTTGGTTTATCTTTTATGTGTTCAATGATTTCATAGTTAAGTTTTATTGCAAAAGATACCCCATATTTGAATGAATTTAGCAGGTTTTCGGGAATAATCGGTAATTTACCCCTGAACGGTTTTAAATCGGCAATTCCGGCCAAATTTGCTCCTTTTTCTACAGTTAGTCGTTTTATCTGTTTTGTAAAATCCATTTAATTTTATTTTCTCCAGTTTTAAGTATCAAAAAATAGTATTTTGAACATATTTTTCTTCTCTAACATCTAATTTTTTACATTTTAACACATTTCCTAAACTTTTATTGGTGAATTTAATTCCTGTTGTGCCATGTATATTCTTTCAATCTGGAAATGTTAATAAATCGTTGTGCCACATGTTAATAACTTTTACTTGACTTTTGAGCATTAAGACAGTTAGTATATTAGTATGTATGCAAGAACTAAAATATTTAAGAAAAAAGATGGCACAGAAAGAATATACCTGCAAATAGTTGAAGGAAGAAGAGAAAAAGGTAGGGTACGGCAAAAAGTTATTGCTACTCTGGGAAGGTTGGATCTACTTAAAGAAGGAACTTTAGATAGGTTAATTGAAAGCTTGAAAAAATATTCTTCTAATTAATTTGGTAAAATGTTCCTTTCGCTATCTATAACTGGTTAATTCTTTATACCTGAAACAACTAACTATATGGTCATTTACAATCCCTATTGCTTGTAAGTGAGCATACATTATCGTGGAGCCTATAAAAGAAAAACCCCGTTTTTTTAAGCCCAAGCTTATGAAATCTGATAACTCACTCCTTGGAGGTATCTGCGAATCATTTTCCCAGGAATCAACTACTGGTTTATCGCCAACAAACTTCCATAGATAACTGCTGAAACTACCATATTCCTCTTGAATTTCCAGAAACCTCCCAGCATTGTTTATAGCAGCTTCTATCTTTTTTCGGTTTCTAATGATTCCCGGGTTATTTAATAAACGACTGATGTCTTCTTCGGTAAAGTTTGAGACTTTCCAGGGGTCAAAACCAGCAAAAGCTTTTCTATAATTCTCCCTTTTATAGAGAACTGTTTTCCAGCTCAAGCCAGCTTGAGAAGATTCCAGGACCAGAAACTCAAATTGTTTATTATCATCATAAACTGGAACTCCCCATTCTACATCGTGGTATCTCATCATTAACTCATCGCCCAAACACCAGGGACACCTATTCATAAACCCTCCTAAAGATTGTGATTATAAATATTTATCCTGAATCTCTCTGGACAAGATAGATAAACTCGCTAAAACCTTTTCTACGCCACAAGGTGTAAGAGAAGCTAGGCCGCAAGAAGAAGTTAGTAGGCTTTGTTTTAAAATATCTTCTCTGGAAAAACCAACTTCCAAAAGAGGGTTAATATTCTTTAGTAACCTATCACAAAGAGATTGTACAGTTTCCAGCTCAATTATTTCTTCATCATTTGGTACTATTCCCCAGGCTATCACCCCTCCTCTATTAAGAAACGATAATAAATCATTTATATATAATCCTAATGAATCACCATAATTGTAAGCATCAAAACTGAGTATATTTATTGAAGAGTTTAATAATAAAGACCAATCGGTATTTCCACAGCAATGAACACCCTTAAATCCTTTAATACCTGAAAGCACCTCTTCCATTAAACTTTTTATAGTATCTTGCGGTAATGTTATAAAGACTGAACCTATAGATGACAGGTAAGGTTCATCAATAAATATTATAGTTTCAGGTAACACCTCTTTTAGCAAATTTTCCTGCCAGGAGGCCTTTAATTTAAGGAATTTGCCTATTAATTCCCCAAACAGATCATCGTAAATAATCGGAATTCCTCGGGTATCTTTAACACATAATCCCCAGCTAAGGGGACCGGTAATCTGTCCTTTCAGGGCTAAAGCGTTCGGAAATTGCTGGTCTGTAAAACTATAAAGACCAGAAGCATAATCTGAACTTACCCTGTAGGAATGAAAATCATTATTATCATAGTTATTAATTAATTGTTCTATTTCATCATAAAATATTTCTTTCTGCTCCACTATAAGATTATTCTCCCTTAGGCTTATACCCGGAAAACCTTCACTGAACTGAATGTACATATTTTCCTTTATAGACCTTTTGGGAAGCTGTGGCCAATGGGGAAGAGCAGGGAGATACTTAAGGATTAGTGGAATGGACTCCTCCGGAGAGGTGTAAGGCATACTGCCAATGGCGGTTGGTAGGCAATTATAATACTTCACTACTTCCTTCCAATATAAAGAATATGTTCAGCACATCCAAAGATGGAAGGGTCATGTGCTAATTGGTAATTCAATTCTACCCAGGCATCCCACAATTCTCCCTGAATCTCATTGACTTTTTCTTCAATCATACTTAATAGACCCTCACAAGCAATCATATCAAGTGATGTAAAATCAGCAGTCTCCATAAGAGGCTTTAACTCAGATGGATGAGCAAAATAAGCAGAGGTGAAGCCTCCTCCTTCGCTCTGGATTAAAATCTTATTTTTTATAAGTTCATGTAACCTGTCCTTGTTACTGATAATCCACTCAGGTTCGTATTTCCCAACCCACCTAAGGGGAGCGTACTGAGTGATAAAAGATGCAAAAATCAAGCCTCCTCTTTTTAAAACCCTATAAGCTTCTTTTACTGCCTTCTTTCTATCCTCAAGTTCTAAGAGGTGGTATAGTGGGCCCATCAACAAAACCGAGTCAAAGCTTTCATCAGTAATCATAGGTAGTTCTAGGACATTACCTTGTATATAATCATCAATGGTAACTTTTGATTCCTTAGCTTTAACGCGAGCATATTTTAAGCAGTTTAAAGATAAATCTACCAGAGTAACCCTATATCCCATCTTAGAAAGAGTAATGGAGTATCTGCCAGGACCACCTCCAATATCTAATATCTTTATCGGGGGAGAAGGTAGGTATTGATTAAGTACTTTAAGAGTTATGGCAAATTCCATCCTGTGTCTATCCAGACGCTCCCATTCTTGTTGGGTGTTGTTATCATAAAACTGCTCTATTTCACTGCTAATCATAAAATACTTAATTTCACTTCCTTTTATGTAGTTATATTGGGGTCAGGTCTTGCATTATCACTTTTCATGTTTATCCTCAACCTTCTTAACAACCCTGCTAACGGTAGTATAATGCACACCAAGGTATTCAGCTATAGCTTTTAAAGTATAGCCATATTGAATATGAGCTTCATGCACTGCCTTATCCTTTAATTTTTTATCTCCATGCTTAAATATCTCTTCAAGTGATGGCTTGGTTATATATCGCTGAATTCTCGGTATCTCTTTTAAGGTTTCTTGGCTTTTTATTAATTCCTTGATCTTATCAATAAAGTTTTCATCTCCAAGATATAATTGTCCTTTTACTTCTTTCCATGGTGATTTGGCCTTTATCCCTTCACGCACAAACTCCTGGTATAGCGTTTCGGATTCTTCCCCTTTTCTGCCAAACTTAAGGAGTATCCAATCTTTGGTAAAACAGGTGAGGCCTTTGCCATATCCTATCATCTCATTATAACTGCTCCACTGCCATTCCTCTGGTTCTTTCACCATACCAGTCTTGACAGGGTTTAATACTATATACCTGCTGAGTTCAAGCAGATAGTTATCCTTATCCACCAGGATTGCCTGGTATCTTCCCTGTAAAACATGACCGACCCTATGGTGTCTTCGGTTGAAATGCTGGGTGTAAATGCCATTTAATTGCCTCATTCCTCTGGATAGATTTCCTTCAGGTGTTTCTATTAGCAGATGATAATGATTGCTCATCAGACAGTAGGCATGTAATATCCAGTTGAATCTCTTTACCACCGAGCATAAGCAGTTAAGGAATCTACCATAGTCTTCATCATCCAGATATATTCTCTCTCTGGCATTTCCTCTGGAGGTTATATGATAAACTGCACCCGGGTATTCTATCCTCAGTGGCCTGGCCATGCATAAATATAACATTGATTATGTTATATTGCAAGACCTGACCCCTATCTTATGGTATTAGCAGCAGCCCACTCAACCGGGCAGTGGGTAAGAACCTTAAATGAGTGAATTACAAGTCTAGGGTAAGATTTTTAAATGAGTTGACACGGTGGATAGGCAGGTATTGTTTTTTTCGGAATGGGGGAGTCTCTTTTCCATTCTTGACACTTCGACATTGGTGTCGCTTTTCCCCTGCCAAATCTTGTCTCACTTTAGGAGTCCGTTATAGTTTGTCTAGACTAAGCTGACACATGGAAAGTATCAGCTTTTGCATGATGTTTAATTTTATCCACGATATTTCGTGCAGGATAATGCACAACATCAAACGGTCAACGCACCCTCGCGCAACGAAATATCCTGATTAGAAGCCAGGTTTTTTGGTTATCGCCAGATATAGAGCAGAGATAAGCGGAGAGCCGATAAAAACAACCATGATAATTGCTCCGAAAATGGTTGCCCCCAAATAGAGAGCAGAGATAAGCAGAGAGGCAATAAAAACAACTATGATAATTGCTCCGAAAATGCTTATGCCCATTATTCCGACACCTCCTGATTAATAATAATCTCTTCAACTACCTTGCTGTACGGTTCGAGATCATATGTTAAAGGCATAGCAAACATAGATCCAAGTAAAAACACGAAGAAGGTGAGCAGCGGGATCAAGGTGGCGATTATCTTATCCCGCAATCCCCAGGCTGGTGAGATCCAGGCTAGGATGATTCCCACAGGCCAAATGAAGATGGTCAGCGCCAATACCAACCAGGTAGGAGGGTATGCTCTGCCATCTTTCGCCTTGTTGGAAAGCTTAGCCTGGTAGTCTTCGGCAATCTCTTGGGGATTGCCAAACTCGCTGATTACCTGAAACAGGCTTTCTTCGTTTTGTGCCTCGCTGGTTTCCCATTTTTCAACCAAATGGGAGCGTATTTCGGCGGTAAATTCCTTCTTGGCCGCAAAAGATGCCCCCTCTAGTCTTTCTTCAATTTCCTTTAAATAATTGTTTAGAATCTTCTCGAGATAGTGGTCCATTCTAAGTCAAGCCTCCCTATTATTTTTTAATAAAACGCAGTCAACTGAACCGGCAAAATCCGACCAGCTTAACCTAAATTCCTTTAATGCAGCATCCCCGGCATCGGTGATCCGGTAATACTTGCGCGGGCTCCCTTGTTTAGGTGCGCGCCAGGCTGCTGTGACCAGCCCATCCTTCTTCAGTCTGGCCAGCAAAGGGTAAATCGTCCCTTCTGGGGTGATCAAACCGTGCTCGCCTAAAATCTTTACGATTTGATAGCCGTAGTTTTCCTCCCGGGCGATTACCGCCAGTACGCAATATTCAAGGGCGCCTTTTTTGATTTGGATAATGGCGTTATCTTTGTTCATAGTAATAACATTATATAACAATATACCTTTTTATACAATGGTTTTTTCACTGTATCAAAGTGATACGGTTGGTGTCAACCCTTTTTTCGTTAAGTTTTTATTAATTTTCGTTTTCAGGCAATGCTCTTCAGCATTCGACAAAATACGCTGCCACCACTTCCCTGTACAGCGCAAGACATCCCTGTTCCCACACCGGCCACAGCGCCAATGTGCGTGAGCTGCAACAGGTCGTCTTTGGGGTCAACGGAGAATTAAAAATCGGTTTGTTTTATTCGTCGCCAGCCCCACAGCCAAGTACCAATGCCGATAATTATAAACACAGTGCTGCTTGACCATAGAGGAGGATGAAACAGAGGATTGAAAACGCTCTCATTGATTATGGGCGAATGGGCCATCAAAAACGTCCTGGCTGCTAAGCTTAAATATCGCTGCCAGAAAAGAACATACTGAGTAAGCGTGAACTCCAGCAAGCTCCAGAAAAAGACCAGCCCGACAATGAAAAATGGCTTGGCAAAAAACAGTGATGCCAGTATAAACAAGCTCATAATTACACCAAATGTCAGGGAAGAATAAAGGGTTATACCGGCAACCAGCCCCAAAACATTAGTATCAGGCGTGAGCGGCGGAAAAGGGGGAAAAGCCTGATAGAATCCTCCCCTTACCGCCGTTATCCCCATAGCAAAAGAACTCGGGGAAGAAGAAAACGGTATCCCTCTAATAAGCCCCCACAGGATAGAAAAACCTAAAGTAGCTACTATGGCTACCAGGGTAACAGCAAAAACCAGGAAGAGTTTGGCTGACCACCATTTAAGCCGATTCGGTTTGCGGGATAATACCAGCCAGTGATAATTGGTAAGGTAGTCTTTGGTGACAATATCACTGGTGGCAAAAGCGATCGCCAACATCAGGAGAAAACCAGGATCAATCCAGTTGTTCATCGCTACAAGATAAGCGTCCCAGATATTCACATCCACCCGGTGATTGAAAGCCTGGACTATAATACCTTCCGTATTGTGCCAGCCAATCAAGAAAGCTATCAGAATGAGGGGCCACCATTTCCAAGAAAATAAGAGCTGGGCAATTTCGTTAAGAATTAAGCCTTTCATTTGGCCATTCCCCCAACGACCCGCAGGTAGGTGATTTCTAAACTATCTTCTGCATATACGGCTTCTATACTTACTCCTAAGTTAACTAAATCTTTGATAAGGCCGGGCATAGAAGGAACGCCCTCCAGCCGCAGCAAAGACCTCTCGGCAGTTACTTCCCAGCCCTTATCCTTGGCCCACTGTGATACTACCCTGACATCCTCCAGAGCCGTTAATTTGACTGCCGCTTGTACTTGCTGCAAGCCATCGGTAGTTTTTTGTTTGACTCGATGCACTATTTCACCATTTTTAATGATAGCCACTTCGTCACAAATACGCTCCACTTCAGTGAGCAGATGGCTGGCCAGAAGAATAGAAACACCTTGTTCTTTTAACTGCAGAAGAAAATTCCTTATATCCGCTACTCCTTGAGGGTCCAGACCATTGGTTGGTTCGTCCAGCAGCAATAGCTGTGGTTTTTCCATAATGGCTTGAGCTAAGGCAAGACGCTGCTTCATCCCTAACGAATATTTTTTTACCGGACGCCTGTCCTCTGGGTTTAGCCCAACCTGCTTTAAGGCAGATACCATTTCAGAGGTGGCAACCTGGTTTTTGATGGAAGCTAAAAGCTGTAAATTACGCAGCCCTGAAAGATGTTCAATGGATGGGGGGTTCTCAATAACCAGGCCGATGCTGGACAGCGCACCGGTTTGGCTCCCGGGGTTATGATTCATTACGGCAACCGTGCCGCTGGTGGGACGCACCAAACCAGTTATCATCTTGAGCAGAGTGGTTTTGCCCGCACCGTTTGGTCCTACCAAGCCAAATATCTGTCCTGAGTAGATATTTATACTTACCTCTTTTACCGCCCATTTTTGTCCATATCGCTTACTGACAGAGCTTAAGCTAATAACCGGGCCGTTGGAACTTTTACCTGCACTTATATTATTCACCATAAAATTATCTTTCTCCTTGGTTATTTTAATATTTCAAATGCCTTCAGTATATAGATATTTAAGATAAGCCCAGATGTATAAAACACCGCCAAACACCAGCCAATAAACAGTCATATTTAGCATGTTAACCCAGGGGGCAGTAGTAATGAGAAAAACTATTCGCTCGTAGGGGGCAAGCCACAGGAGAGAAGCAGGGATAAAGAATGTGGGTACCAGAATAAGCAGTAGCGGTAGAGACATAGCCATATAAGGATTGGCGGTATAGGTGGAAATCAGAAACATCAACCCTAACACAGCGATGCAGGCAAAGACAGCCAAGACAACAATGGTGGCTGTATGCAGCAAAGGATTATGGAGCAAAAGTTCCGGGTGAAAGCCTCTACCTAACGGCCTTTCAACTTCCGGGCGTACGCCTCCGTGCACTGCGTAAGTTAGAAAAAAAGTTAGGGTCAGAGCTAAAACCAAACTCAAGCAGACTATGGCGCTCCCCAGCATCTTGATAGCCAAGTAGCGGAATTTAGTTAAGCCACGGGTTAGCACTAACCAGGAGTAAGAGTTGTGCCGCTCAACCACCAGGCTATCGCCAGCAATAAAAAAAATAAGCAAGGGGAGTATAAAGGTAGCACTTGTCCCATTTGTAAAAAGCATCCACACATTAGATGAAGCCACTGTCATTATAGACCATATATCAAAACCTGCTAAAGCAAGTAAAACGAACAGAATCCTTGGTCTGAAAAGCATTTTCTGCACTTCGTATCTTAATAGTCGCCAAAACATTTAATTATACCCCCTGTCGATTAAATAGAATACCGCCTGGTTATCCTAATGGTTCCAGAACCAGGTGCCTTGAGCCCGTACTGTTACTATTACTCCTAACGCAGAGTTTAAACGCACAACCACCCAGCGGCCAAACCCCGAGTTATTTCTCCACAAGTGGAAAAGAGCGCCACTGGGACTGACCCTCACCCTGGGTCCCAGCTCAGCTCTGGTGTCAGCACGGCATACGGTCATTACGATGTCCTTTCCACCAGACGCCCAGAGCCGTGTTTCAAAATTGCGATTATTGTGCAGGAAATAATCCTTTGACCATGCGTTTCCGACAGGGGGATCAATATGTCGTAGTTTTCTTGACTTGCGGCCAATACAAGATCGACCCCATATGCTTCCGCACGGTCGCTGGTGTGATCGCCCAAGCCTACATCTCCTGAAGCACTTGCCGGTATTACAAGAACCAACACCAGCAGTGTCACCGTCAATAAAACTGATACTACCTTGGAAATTTTCCTTTTCATTTTGTAAAACCTCCTTTTCATGTTACCATATTTTAAATATCTATTCTATTGCTTCTCACGCAATCATTAAGCCCTCATCACCACCCTATAATCCAAAACAGTTTTCCCTAAGCAGACTTACTTAAATGAGCTCCTTAGGGCAATTTAATTTCCTGGATGGGAACAATACTGTTATTCCTCCCATCATCTTCTGAAGGACCTCCATAGACATTTCCGCTAAAGCTCAATAAAAAGGCTAAAGCTACCAACAGGGTAAGGATAATCCTTCTCTTAGCGGAGCCTCTTTTCTTCAATACTGTTTCACTCATATTTTTAAACCTCCTTAGATTTAATGGGCTTACAGTTTTAAGTATAAGGAAAGCAAATGACAAATCAAGTTGAGGGTTATAAAAAAGGGGTTAAAATATAGATATGATGAAGGATAAAAATAGTGTTAATTTCATCAATTTCCTGTTTTTTAAATATCTGGTTATAAGGGTACAATTAGGGTAAAATATCTGTAATTATGAATAGAATAATTAATCCTTTATTAAGAATGCTACTAAAACATGGAAGCTTAAGTAAACCCTTGCTTAACTATGCCCTCAGTGAAGATTTATCTCAACCCTGGAAATACTTCCTGCAAGGCTTGCGCTACAAATGGGAGAGAAGATATCAAAAATCATTAACGGAGATAAATAAAGGATTAAGAGAGAGATTTACCAGTAAGACCCTGAAGTATCTATTTTTAGCAGAAAAGTTATCTCTTCTAAGAAGAGTTAAAGATTCCCAAGCCAAGGATATCTATCTTAAACTACAAAGCGAATACCAAAAAATACCCCAACTAGCCCGCTACGATGTAGCTACTGTCTTAATTAATGCCTATGCTTTATCCCCTGAGGATTTAGGTCTTCCTAAACCCCGCCTCTATAGCAGATATTACCAGCTGGATAAAGCTACCTGGGTGTTTATCCTTCTGGGTAGAGCCAGAGAAGAGGTAAAAAAGAACCACCTCTCAGAAGCCCTTCCTCTCTACCTTGAAGCTTTTAAACTAGCTTTAAGCATCCCTCATCCTACGGGTATATTAAACAGCTTGAACGATTTAGCCTGGTATCTGAAGGAAGAAGACCCTGCTTATGCTCTATCCTTAACTAAGCAAGCCTCCTACCATTTAGGCTACTACAGGGAAGATATAGAAAGCCACCCGGAAGTTATCCATACCCTCTGGGAGATACAGAGAATAACCCAGGATTTACAGCTCTGCGATACTTGTGAAATTCTAAACTTCTTAGCCAAGAATCTATCCATAAGGCAAGAGAAACACCTTAAAGAGCGCTATTTAGAAATGTTTCAAACCTGCCAGACCTTAAATCTTAATCTGGAAACCTCCTTTTATGAGAATAGTGATGATTTAAGAGCCACCCTGAGAAAATATATCCTTTCCCTGTCCCAGGTTTCCAGAGTATCCGGTATTTCCCGAAGCAAGCTGACCAACATCTTAAAGGGCAAAGTAAAACATGTAAGGGGTCGCACCCTGCAAAAACTGATTCAGCACCTTAACCTTAAAATAGATCCTTTAACCACTCCCTTACCCTTACTTCAGGAAGCCAAGAAACTAAAGATAGAGGAGAGGCTAAAGGATAACCTATTAAAATTGGCATCTCTTTCTCCCTCAGAAAGAATCATTCTCTTTTTCTCCACCTATATGGTCCTCTCAGGCATTAAAGATTTATCTTACCTGAAAAGAAGGGATATTCTGTCAAAAGTCCTTAACCTCCTTTTAGATAACCGTAAACCTTTCTTTAACTTCTTATCTTCTAAGTGGGAAACCAAAGAGTTCCTCTTCTCTATGTTTGATACGCTTCACCCCCTCTTAGAAGGAAGAAGAGATTTAGCTAAGAGCTTTCTTAAAAGACTGTCCAAGAAAAGATTAATCTCTTTTCTTAAAACCTATGCCTCCCTGAATGAAGACTCACGCCAAATCCTTAATACCTTCATCAGAAACTACAGCCGATACGGTAGAAGCTGGAGGATAAGATTATCCTCACCTGAGAGTCTTAAAAGTTTTATCAAAACCTATAACCTTTCTGAAACACGCTCTACCTTAGCTTACTATGCCTGGGATAAAGAGAGGGAAAGAAAGAGATTTATCAGTCTTTTGGATATTTTATAGTTTCCAATCAGGTTATTAGCTGCTTTGAATAGCACTATGTATAGAGACCCGAAAGAGAAAAGAAAGATGGTCTAAGATAAGTCAAGGATAGGGTAGTTTCCAGCTAAAAGGAGGCCGTCCTTTTATTAAGACGGCCTCCTGGTAATTTTTAAAGTCTTTAATCCCTTATCCTCATTAATACCCAGTTCTCTCCACCATCGGTGCTTTTGAAGACTCCAGTAGTTGTTCCAGCCCAGAGAACTTCACTACCCCTGGGACTTATAATTGCTCCAGCCCAGAGAACTTGACTATCCCTGGGATCTATAGCCAGGAAAGTAATAGAGATATGGCGACCTTTCCACCCCTTTTTAACAACCTTCCAGTTTTCTCCACCATCGGTAGTCTTAAAGACTCCTTCACCGGTACCAGCATAGATAACCTGGGTATTGGTCGGGTTGGGCATATTACTTTTTAATGTGGCTTTAGAAGGCCTTGAATTATTGATAGTTAGTGGTATTATTGATTTATTTATTAAACCATGTCAATTAACACTTTAAGGATGGATGCCATGACAAAAAAAACATTGCCCATATTGTGGATGTCGAGAAGTAATAAAAAGAGGTTATTATGCAAATAGCAAGCAGAGATGGTTCTGCAATAAGTGTAACCGTTCATTTCACTGGGAGA
>QLTX01000033.1 GCA_018725175.1 Candidatus Psychracetigena formicireducens | reverse complement strand
TGCAAACCTCATTTTTATTAAAGAAAGAGTTTTTAAGCCCCAGTTTTTGCTGCAAAAAAGAAATTTAGTTTTCTATCGCGGATTTTGGGTAAGCAGGCTGAATAGTTACCTTAGCTGAAGGATTAGGAGGTACGGTAAAGGGTGTTAAGTGAACTCAAAAAGAGTACCATTTTTTCTCTAATAGATAACCGATAAATAATAGATTTGTCCGGTTAATCCTTTATTGAGTCTTATTTTCACATTTCCTCCAAAAATCCTGTATAATTATTATAATATCTGTCCCCCGCAGAGATGTTAAAGAACCCCAAAGGGTTGTTGGAATATTTTATTTATAAATATTTAAAATCTATTTGATTAATTAAATAGGAGGAAAACAGTTTTTCAGATATGGAAACAACAAAAACTAAATTTATAAAAGCTGAGGAAATTACCAGAAAATGGCATCTTATTGATGCCACAGGAAAATCATTTGGTAGATTAGCCAGCCAGATTGCCCATTTGCTAATAGGAAAACATAAAGTTGAATTTGCTCCCCAATCAGACCTCGGCGATTATGTTGTGGTAATCAATGCCCGAGATATTAAAATTACCGGAAAAAAATTAACTCAAAAATTGTACCACCATTATTCAGGTTATCAGGGTGGTATGAAAATCACACCTATGTCTAAAGTTATGGAAAAATACCCTGAAAGAGTTTTAGAAAAAGCTGTCAGACTGATGCTTCCCAAAAACATTGTAGGAAGACAGATGTACAGAAGACTACGGGTTAACGCTGGACCTGAGCACAACCATGAAGCCCAACAACCTATTCCTATGGACCCAATGAAAAGGAGGAAAGAATAGTAATGGTAATCCCCTTAACAAGTCGTGGGACTGGCCGAAGAAAAAGATCAGTTTGCAGAGTACAAATCAGGAAAGGTAGCGGAGAGGTGGTGGTTAACTCCAAACCAATATTTGAGTACCTGCAAAATAGAAAAACCCTTGAACTAAAAGCTACCCGCCCTCTAATAGTAACCAATACCACTAACGACTTTGATGTTTATATTCGGGCTTTTGGAGGAGGTTCTACCGGCACAGCTGGTGCTATATCGCTCGGACTTGCCCGTGCCCTTATTGAAACCAACCCAGATTTTAGACCTATGCTGAAAAAAGAAGGTCTGTTAACCCGTGACCCACGAGAAAAAGAAAGGAAGAAATACGGTCTTCACCGAGCTCGCAAAGCCCGTCAATATAGAAAAAGATAATACCATTTCAGGAGGTTTCAATATGGACAAGATTAAAACGCTCATTATGGGAGCGGCAGGCAGAGATTTTCATAATTTCAATACCTACTTCAGGGATAAGGCAAATTACCAGGTGGTAGCTTTTACCGCCACTCAGATACCCGATATAGGTGGTAGATTATATCCAACATCATTAGCTGGCAACCTTTACCCCCAGGGCATTCCAATATTTGATGAGAAAGAATTATCCAGTCTAATTAAGGAACTGGGAGTTCAGGTGGTGGTTTTCTCTTACAGCGATGTTCCTCACGAATATGTTATGCATAAGGCTTCTCTGGCTCTATCCTGCGGTGCCGATTTTTGGCTGTTGGGAACAAAGAATACCCAGATTGAATCAACTAAACCGGTTATTTCTATCTGCGCGGTCAGGACTGGTTCTGGTAAAAGCCAGACTACTCGCAGAGTAGTTTCTATCCTTACCGAAATGGGTCTTAAAGTCGTAGTTATCAGGCACCCCATGCCTTATGGAGACCTGGAAAAACAAAGAGTTCAGCGATTTGAAACTATAGCTGATTTACAAAAACATAACTGCACCATTGAAGAAATGGAGGAATACGAACCGCATCTCTCTACTGGAGCCATAGTATACGCTGGTGTTGACTATGGAGATATCCTTAAATCCGCTCAAGAAGAAGCCGATGTGGTGCTCTGGGATGGAGGTAATAACGACTTCCCCTTTTACCAAAGCGATTTACAGATAGTGGTTTTAGACCCTCTTAGGCCTGGACATGAAACAACTTACCACCCAGGTGAAACCAACCTGAGAGCCGCTGATGTTCTGGTTATTAATAAAATTGATACTGCCTCACTTGATGATATTAATGAAGTAAGAATTAACGCTCGCAGTATAAATCCTCAGGCTACCATAGTTGAGGCTGCTTCACCTGTTTTCGTAAAAGATGGAAATTTAATCAAGGGCAAGAAGGTTGTGGTGGTGGAAGATGGGCCTACACTCACTCATGGAGAGATGGATATTGGTGCTGGTTATGTTGCTGCTTTGAAATATGGAGCTTTGGAAATAATAAGCCCTAAACCCTATGCCCTGGGCACAATAAAGGAAACTTTTGAGAAATATAGTCAAACCGAGGAAGTTCTACCCGCTATGGGTTATAGCGCTCAACAGATAAAAGAGTTGGAAGAAACAATAAACAGTGTTCCGGCAGATTTAGTAATCATTGCCACCCCAATTGACCTTAGAAGGTTGATAAATATCAATAAACCGGCTGTTAGAGTGGCTTATGAATTACAAGAAATTGGCGAACCCACCTTAAAAAATATCATCAATGAAAGATTGCCTCAGATAATTTATAACCAGGAGGTTAAAAAATGCATTTAAGAGGAAGAGACTTTTTAGATTTGGCGGATTTTACTTCAGAAGAAATCCAAGAATTTCTCCATACCGCTTCTCTATTAAAAATGATGAAGAGAAGTGGTATTTCGCATACTCCCTTAACCGGTAAAACCCTGGGTATGATTTTTGAGAAACCTTCTACCCGTACCCGAGTCTCCTTTGAGGTGGCTACTTATGAATTAGGAGGGCATGCTCTTTACCTGGGAGCTTCAGATTTACAGTTAAAACGTGGAGAAACCATTGGCGATACCGCTCAAACACTATCTCGCTATTTAAGCGGAATTATGGGAAGGGTTTATTCTCACCAAACACTAATGGAATTAGCTCAATATGCTCATATACCGGTTATCAATGGATTATCCGACATTCATCATCCCTGCCAGGCATTAGGAGATTTATTAACTATCAAGGAAAAAAAGGGTGGTTTCCAGGGAGTTAAATTAACCTACATAGGTGATGGTAATAATGTTTGCAACTCCCTGCTAATTGGTGGAGCTAAGGTAGGCTTAAATGTTTCGGTAGCTACTCCTCCAGGTTATGAACCTCCCACCAGGATTGTAGAACAGGCTACCTTAATCTCTAAAACCACCGGTTCAACTATGGAAATAACCAACGACTTAAACCAGGCTATTAAAAAAGCTGATGCAGTTTACACAGATGTTTGGGCAAGTATGGGACAGGAAAGTGAAACCGAAGCCAGAAAAAAGATATTCCTAACTTATCAGGTAAATATTAAGCTTTTGTCTTTCGCTGCTCCAGAGGTTATCGTCCTTCATTGCCTTCCTGCGCATCGGGGTGAAGAAATAACTGATGAGGTTATGGATGGCATTCATTCAGCTGTTTTTGACCAGGCTGAAAACAGGTTACACGCTCAGAAAGCTGTATTGGCACTGTTGCTATAGAGGTCTAAATGATTAATGGTAAAAATACCGTGGTCTTTGCTCTCGGTGGCAATGCCATTTTACAGACAAACGATAGGGGTACCTTAAAAGAACAATATCGCAACCTCAAAGAAACTGTTCAACACATAATGCCTTTCCTGATGCGGGAGGATGTAAATGTGGTAGTTACCCATGGAAATGGACCACAGGTAGGCAACGCCCTTCTCAGGTCGGAAATCAGTAAAGATACTATCCCTCCCCACACCCTTGATGTCTGTGGAGCTGAAACCCAGGGAAGCATAGGTTATATGATTACCCAGACTATTCAAGAAGAATTTTATAGAATCAATATTCCCCGGGTGGTGGTATCTGTGGTAACCCGTACCCTGGTGAACACAGATGACCCGGCCTTCCAGAATCCAACCAAATATATCGGCCCCTTTTACTCAGAAGTGGAAGCTAAAAAACTTGCCGAGGAAAGGGGTTGGATAGTTAAAGAGGATTCAGGTAGAGGCTTTAGAAGGGTAGTTCCTTCACCCATGCCTCAGGAAATCATTGAATACAAAGCTATTTATGACCTAATAAACCATGGCCACTTAGTGGTTTCTACTGGTGGCGGTGGTATTCCTGTGGTAAAAAGAGACCAACGACTGGAAGGTATTGAAGCGGTAATAGACAAGGATTTAGCCTCAGCGGTATTAGCTACCGAGCTTAAAGCCAGGCAGTTTATAATCCTTACCGGTGTGTCTCGGGTGTCCATTAATTTTGGGAAACCTGATGAAATAAAGTTAACCTCATTAACCCTGGAAGAAGCCCAAAAGCATCTTTCAGAGGGTCAATTCCCTCCTGGAAGCATGGGGCCAAAAATAGCCTCAGCAATTAAATACCTGGAAGCTACTGATGGTGATGTCTTGATTACTTCTTCTGAAGCTTTATTCCCTGCTTTAAAAGGAGAAGATGGAACCTGGATTAGTAGAGGCTAATTTTCTTTATTAAGAAGGAGGGACTCATTGGATAGCAAATCTATGATTGACGAGGAACAGTTTATGGAGATAGCTATCAGTATTTTTGATGGTCTTAAATCCTTTTTTAGCGATAAACTCCAAAATATTGCCCTGGTGGTGGAAGACCAGCCTTCCGAGGAGCAACTGCAGAGCTTAAACATTAAGAATAACCAACAACTTTTAGGACTTTACCAGGGTTGCCCTTACTCTAAACGGGGAGTAGGATATAATCTGGTAGCTCCCGATAGGATAGTTCTATTTAAAAATAATATTGAAGAGCGAGCTAAATCCCCAGAAGAAATACCCGATATCATTGAAAAGGTTTTAATACATGAAATTGGTCATTACCTGGGTTTGGGTGAACAACAATTAAGATTTTTGGAAAAGAAAAATAAGGTCAGGTTTTGATAGACATGGTAATAGTAATTGATTTTGGTTCTCAATACACCCAGCTGATAGTCAGAAAAATAAGAGAGCTGGGCTTTCGTTCAGAAATACTACCCTTTAACACCCCCATAGAAGAGATAAAAGATAAAAAACCCGGGGCAATAATTCTTTCCGGTGGCCCCCGAAGCGTAACTGAAAAAAATGCTCCAACCATTAGCCCGCTTATCTGGAGTTTTGATATTCCCATACTGGGTATCTGTTATGGTATGCAGTTAATCAGCCAACAGTTTGGAGGAAAGGTGGTTTCTTCTCCCACTAAAGAATACGGCTCCTCTCAATTATTTTTAAATAGTAACTTACCTGCTGATGACCTTTTTAGAGGGGTGCCTTCTCAGGATACCGTCTGGATGAGCCATGGTGATTATATTTCATCGCTACCACCTTCTTTCACCACCTATGCATCTACCGAATCCTGTCCTATTGCCGCTATGGGAAACTCAGAAAAAAGAGTCTATGGTGTGCAGTTTCACCCTGAAGTTACCCACACTCATTCTGGGAAAATTATCCTTTATAATTTCCTTTCAGTTGTCGCTGGATTAAAACCTGATTGGAGTATTAAATCCTATCTGGAAGAAATAACATATTCCATAAAAACCAGCGTTGGCCAAGGGAAGGTCATAGTTGCCCTTAGCGGGGGAGTAGATTCCACCATAATGGTAACCTTACTCAGTAAAACCTTACCCGGTCAAATTTATCCAATATTTATTGACCACGGGCTTCTCAGGTTCCAGGAAGCGGAGGAAGTTTTGCAGGCACTGGCTAAAATTAGTGTAGCTGACAACATAATAAACGCTCAAGATAGGTTTTTTGCAGCCCTTAAAAATGTTAAAGAGGGTGAGAAAAAGAGAAAAATCATAGGTAGAGAGTTCATCAAGGTTCTGGAATCTGAAGCCCAGAAAATTCCTGGTGTAACCCATCTCGCTCAGGGGACTATTTATCCTGATGTAATTGAAAGCGCGGTTTCGGTCAGTGGTTTAGCGGCCAAAATTAAAACCCACCATAATGTTGGTGGTCTCCCTAAAAGGTTAAGATTAAAGCTGGTTGAACCCCTGAGATACCTGTTTAAAGACGAGGTCAGGGAATTAGGTAAGTTATTAGGACTACCCCTTAGCATCATAGAAAGACAGCCTTTTCCGGGTCCGGGCCTGGCTGTAAGAATACTGGGGGAAGTAACTATAGACAGAGCTAACAAACTTAGAATGGTTGATAAGATATTTAGAGATGAGCTTAGAGAATGGGAAGGTTATAAAAACATCTGGCAGGCTTTTGCAGTTCTTACTGGTGTGAAAACTGTAGGTGTAAAGGGTGATGAAAGAAGTTATGAAGAACTGGTGGCTATCAGGGCTGTTTCCTCCACCGATGGGATGACTGCCGATTGGATAGAAATTCCGCCAGCAGTTTTAAGAAAAATATCTGAAAGAATAACCCGAGAGGTAGCGGGTGTTAATCGGGTGGTTTATGATATCACCACCAAACCACCCTCTACTATTGAATGGGAGTAGTTTATTTTCCCATCCTTCTATCTCTTTTTAGGTACTCTTCTAATACTTTTTTTAACTCCTCAGGACCAAAATCAGGAAAATAACCGGGCAGGAAAAACAGTTCTGCGTAGGCTATCTGAAATAATAAAAAATTGCTTATCCTCATTTCCCCCGAGGTCCTTATTAATATGTCTACCGGTGGACTTAAGTGAGTATCCAGGCAGGAATAAAACACCTCTTCGGTTATAGCGCTGGCTTGAAACTTCCCCAGTAAAACCTTTTCCACCACTTTCCTGTTAGCCCTGACGATTTCGTCTTTACTTCCATAATCAACCGCCAGGTTCAAAATAAGTCCTAAGTTGTTCTGGGTCATTTTTTCACCTTTATTTATGGCCAGGGCTAAGGTATCAGGAATGCGGTCCTTCCTTCCTATATGAACAAGCTTTACCTTCTCCTTATGCAAGTTTTCTATTTCTTCGTTAATAATTTGCTCGCCCAAGCGCATCAGGTAAGATACTTCTTCACTGCTTCTATTCCAATTTTCGGTGGAGAAAAGGAAAAAGGTCAGGCAGTTGATATCCAGGTCTATCCCAGTTCTCACCAGCTCTTTAACCCGAAGAAAGCCCTGCCTGTGACCCTCAAAAGACGGTAAACCCCTCGCTTTTGCCCACCTTCGGTTTCCATCTACAATAAAGGCGATATGATTGACCAAATTAATCAGATTATGGTTTTAAGAGCACTTAGTCCAGCCGCAATTATAACAGGTTGGACAGCCTTCCTGATAAAAAAGAGGATCAGAGCATTCCGGGCAAAACTCCACACCCCTCCCTTCAAGTTGAGCCTGACCTCTTTCTTTTCCATATACTGTGAGTATTGTATTTACTCCTTTCTCTTTTTTGCTGTTTTCTTCAATTTTTTTAGATTTATCTTTAAAATCCTCTTTTTCCGGTGGTTCAAAGGTCAAAACTGGAGGAATAAAGGTATTTGTATGGTTATTTTGCCGATTGTGATTCTCGCGAGAAATTATTTCTTTAAGAGCCCTACTTATGCCATTCGCTACCGACCTCAAACCATCGGGAGAAAGTTTGAAAGTAACCGGACAGAGTGGATTATCTAACTGGTCGGTGATCACCTCTATGGGGATGCCATACTGAAGCGAGATTGAGGTTAAACGGGCTATAGCTTCCAGTTCAGCTGGAGCCCCCGCACCTGAAAGACTGGCGAACACTTCTACAGGTTTACAATTTTGGTCAAGGTTGACCGTTACATACAAAGATGAATTTTCTGCTGACCGGTATTTTCTGGTGAAGCCTCTGAGAATTCTCGGTCTTTGGGGAAATATCCTTTTTAAGGGTTCTTTTTCGCCTTTATCTAAGGCGTTGGGAGCAGCAAGTACCTGGGTATCTAAAGAACCATCGCGATAAATAGTTACACCTTTACACCCTTCTTGATAAGCTAATAAATATATATTCTTAACATCCTCAACGGTGGCGTCTCTGGGTAAGTTAACCGTCTTGGAAATAGAGTTATGAATATATGTTTGCCAGGCAGATTGCATTCTTACATGCCATTTTGCATCAATATCGTAAGAGACAGGAAAACATTTCTTAAGTTCATCAGGAGCGTTTTCCACCTTTCTCAACGACCCACCATTGCTTATTATCTGCTCCACCAATAAGTCAGCATTATAGCCCTTTAACTCTGCATCCTCCACAAAAGTAGGAACTATTTCGTTAAAATCACCAGCGGTGATAGACCTCTTATAAGCGAGAGCAAAGAAAGGTTCCACGCCACCGGCCACCCCCGCCAGAATTGATAGGGAGCCGGTGGGAGCTACTGTAGTAGTGGCTGCATTTCTCATTAACCTTCCCTCGGTTTTCCAGCGTGATTTTTCGTAAGCCGGAAAAGGACCCCTTAATTTAGCTAATTCCGTAGAGGCTTCTGAGGATGTCTCGCTCAGGTAATGGGAAATTTTCTTAGCTTCTTCAATAGCTTCTTCGCTATCATAGGGAAGACCTAACAAAGAAAGCGCGTCTGCCCAACCCATCACTCCCAGACCAATTCTACGGTTTTTCAGGGTCTTTTCCTTAATTGCCTCCACAGGATATTTATTTACTTCTATCACATTATCAAGAAAGTGAACCGCCTGAAAAATAGTTTTTCGGAACAGTTCAAAGTCCCAATGGTAAGATCCATTTCCTCTTTTAAGCATAGCCTTGAGGTTAATACTACCGAGATTACAGGAATCATAAGGAGCCAGGAATTGCTCTCCACAGGGGTTAGTGCTTTCAATTTCCTCTCCATCCACCGGGTCTAAAGATTTTGCGCGGTCAATAAATAATACTCCGGGGTCCCCGGTTTCCCAGGCACGAGTAGCTATCCGCTTAAACACCTCATGGGCATCCAGATATGCTTTAACCTCACCGGTTTGGGGATCAACCAGGGGATAAGAAGTAGAGTTAGATAAAGCCTCCATAAAATCACCGGTAATCCCCACTGAAAGATTAAAATTGCGAAAAGTTTTTTTGTTTGCTTTGGCATCTATAAATTGAATAATATCCGGGTGGTCAATCCATAGAACCCCCATCATAGCTCCACGCCTGACCCCGCCCTGGGCAATAGTTTCACACATCACATCAAAAACCCTCATAAAGGATAGTGGACCGCTTGCAGGTTGCCCGGTGCTTTTAACTATGGAGCCAACCGGCCTGAGGTGGGACAAAGCCATTCCGATACCTCCTCCGGTTTTCATAATTAAAGCCCCCTCTTTAACTGCCTGGAAAATGCCTTCTACAGAATCATCAACTTTTATCACAAAACAGGCTGATAACTGCCCCAAAGGCCTTCCAGCATTTATCAGGGTAGGTGTGTTAGGTAAAAACCTGAAAGAGGTTAGTAAGTCATAAAAAGACTGCTCAGTCTCTTCTGCCTCTTGTTCGGTTGCTCCAAAACGGCTATCAGCCGAAGCTATAAATTTTGCCACTCTCCTGAACATTTCCTCAGGAGTTTCTACAATGTTTCCCTGATGGTCGCGAGCTAAATATCTCTGTTCCAGTACTTTCTGGGCAACATGTCCAAATATCATATTTTTCTCCTTTTCGGGGGGTTTGCTATTCCATATAATTATAACTTAACTATACAGTTTAGAATTATCTGAAGAGTTTAATATATTCTTTTTATAGAGGCTATAAAGTGCTCGTAATTCTAACATTTCCTCTATCATTTCAATTTGTAAATTTGATATTTCCTGGTAATTTTCCGATTCAACTGCTTCTTTTAAACGGGTGAATAACGACTTCTCTTTACTACTATCTTTCATAAGGTGTCGCCTTTTCTTATCTATCTTTTCCCAAAAAAGAGAATCAAGGTCAGAAGTTTCTTCTGTATGGTTTAGATATTTACATCCCCTGATAAGTTCTATGTTTGTAGGAATTATCCTGCCAATAATCTCAGTTTGCCACCTTGATAAGATTCCTCTTTTGAAAGAATTAATGGTTTCAGAGGTAAACAGTTCACCTTCTAATAAAAGTGCTGGATTATCCATAAAAGCTTTCTCAAATACCTGCACCACTTCCCAAACCGTCCTAAGGGATTCCCCAAAAAAACTCTCCCTTTCCTGTTGGGTAAAATCATCATACACATTAAGTTCTGTTCTATAGCCTCTATTTTTTTCCAGATATAACTTATTATCTCCCCATTGGCAGGAAAAATTATCTTCTAAATTTGTTTCGTCTAATTCCTGGTCAACAATGTACTTAATCCCCTCCAGCATGCCTAAATATGAAGTAGCTACATATAAATAAGTATTTGATGTAGGGTTAGGTGACCGTAATTCAAACCTGGTTGCCAAAGGATTGTTCCGTTCTCTAATCAACCCTGCCAACACCGTTCTGTTTCTACTGGGTTTTTCCTTACTATGCCCTATAGAAGCTACTATACTTACCGGTGCTTCAAAACCTGGCTTCAAGCGGTTTAAGGCATCATTGGTATAGGTTATAAACAGGTTTGATAATTCGTAATTTTTCAGAAGGCCCATAATGGCTCCCCAGCCTATAGGGCTTAAAAAGCCTTCATTATTAGAGGAAAATAAGTTAATCGTTTTTCCATTATGCAGAAGAAGCGAAAGACCCAGATGAGTGTGTTTGCCGCTACCAGCTACTCCCTCAATAGGTTTAGCGGAAAAAGTTACTTCTAAACCATGCCTTTTAAAAGTTTCCTCTATCAAATCCCTTACAAATATGTCATTATCTGCAGCCTGTAGTGATTGGTCAAATCTCCAGTCTATCTCCAGTTGTTCCATAACATAACTTAATTTCCCCTGAGAGGTCATTCTTGAAGCTATACCTCCTGCTTCTTTATGTCCCATTTCCGGATAAAGCCCGTATTTTTCCATTAATATCAGGGTTTCTTCCAGGGCTGACCTTACTGAACCCACAGTCTTTTTCCAATACTGTTCCTTTAGCATCTGAGAAGTTGAAAGCTTCTCTTCATCTGCAGGTATTTCCGGTGTTTTAACCCAAAACTCTAACTCAGTTCCAATAGTCATCTGCACATCTTTGATTGCATCAAACGAATCTACCCCATAATAACTTAAAACCTGCGGTTTATTTATGAATAATTTAATCAACTCTTCAGATATATACTGCTGGCATTTTTTCAATACAGACCTGGAATCCACAAATTTTCCTGAGTGCTCCAAAAAAGAAGGTATTTTAATGGTGCCGGTAGGCAAACCCGTGTTTTCATCTATTAAATCATAATTATAATCCACGAACCATTTCACCTCCCTGTCGGGTACAAGACTTACCATAGCATTATTAAGGGAGGCGATTCCCGGAAGCACCACGCTGGAACCATCCGTTTGAATACCTCTCTCCATAATTTGCTCTATATTATTCAAAAACAGGGAAACTGGAATTTTCTCATCAGTGCTATTTCCCCCCAGATCTACCGCTACCAGGGAGACAAACCTGATATTTTTGTTGGTATCAATTACAGTTTTCAGATATTGAGTGTTAAGAAGATTTTTAGGTAAAAAATACATTAAATTGCTGCATTTTGCCTGGTCTTTGGTTTGCGGCATCATTTATTTGCCTCCCTTAACATTAGTTATAATTATCTAAATAAATAATGATAATTATACCCCTAAGTCAATTCATTTACCTATATTTTGAAGGTAAAATAATTAAGGTTATTTTTATATTTAAACAGAATAAATCTAATAAATTTAAATTAAAAAAGTAGTTATTATTTTTAAGAAATAACCCACTTCTACAGAGATTTAAGGTAAAATTTAATTGTGGATATTGAAAGTAAATTATTCCAGTTAGGCGAATCAGCCCGCTTTGACCTCTGTAACTCCAGAAAGGAGAGGGAAAGTAACTTTTCTTACCTTATCCACCCGGCAGTTTTGCCTGGTGGCGGGTGTATTAATTTACTAAAGGTTCTCTACACCAACGAATGTAGTGGTGAGTGTTTTTATTGTGCTAATTATTGTAACTTACCTAAAAAGAGATTAAGTTTTATACCCGACGAACTGGCAAGACTTTTCCTTAGTTTTTATCAGCAAGGCTTTGTTAAAGGTCTCTTTTTAAGTTCTGGGCTGGGTATTAACCCTAATCAAACTCAACAGGAAATGATTGATACGGTGGAAATACTGAGGAAAAAATTTTTATTTAGAGGATACATACATTTAAAGATTTTACCGGGGGTAAAAGAAGACCTGATAATTCGTGGTTTAGACTTAGCAGATAGAGTTTCTATTAACCTGGAAGCTCCCTCAGAAAAACGATTAAAAATGCTTTCCAGAAGAAAAGTAAATTATGATGATTTACTGGGAAAAATAAGTTTTATTAAAAACACCATAGAAAGAAGGTACCTGAAAAAAGACCAGACTACCCAGTTGGTAATAGGCGCTTCCGAAGAAAGTGATAAAGAAGTATTGACCCGTACTTATAATCTCTACCAGGATTTCCTGCTTAAAAGGGTTTATTACTCAGCCTTTAAACCTCTGCCTTCCACCCCTTTTTCTGACAAAGAAGCCACCCCCTTAATTAGAGAAGTCAGGCTTTATCAGGCAGATTTCTTATTAAGAGAATATAACTTTCACTTAAAGGATATTTTGTTTGACTCTGGGGATACCTTGAATAAAGAAATTGACCCCAAGTTGATGTACGCCAGACTTCATCCTGAGATTTACCCTGTTGAAATAAACAAAGCCGATTACTTTTCTTTATTAAAAGTTCCCGGTATCGGTCCCAAATCAGCTAAAAGAATCATAGAAAACAGGAGAAAAAACAATTACAAAAGCACAGTTGAACTCAAAAATACTGGTGCTGTCTTGAAAAGAGCGCTACCTTTTATCACCCTTAATGGAAAAATACTGGAAAAACTTAATGAAGATACTAACCAATTAAAAATGGAATGGAGGGAAGCTATGTAAGTATCTCCGCAACTAAAGTCAGGAGATTAGACATAAGCAAAGTGCTTTGTCTTTAAGGCTAACTTACTGGGTAGCCCAATCCAATCAGGACTTTTGCCTGAAAGGACTTTAATAGCGATATTTTTGGAGG
>QLTX01000032.1 GCA_018725175.1 Candidatus Psychracetigena formicireducens | reverse complement strand
CATCCCTTTGAATTTCAAAGTTGAATCCTGATTTAATTACTCCGATTCTTTTTCCAGACTTTAACTCAATAGAAATAATTGATTCTGGGGTAGTTCCAGCAAAGTATTTATTTAATCTAATATCATAGGCGGAGTTAAACCACTTAATAAATCTAACTTTTTCTTCTTGAGTTGCTTCTTTAATCCCCCTATAAGTTCCAAAAAACACAATCGTTTCTACCTCCTCAAGCGAGATTGGTTTATGAATAGGTATCCTATTAAAATTAATCATGAACACTGTTATAATGACAGCTATTAAAACCAGCGAAAAAATTAATAACTTTTTACGTAAAGTTCTCCCTCCAAAATTCCCACTCTAAAAATCCTCAGGAGTGGCACAACTTATTAAAGTTATCATCACAAAAGGTAAGCTACTAATAATCAATATTATTTATAGGCTTTTATTTGAACACTGATTATTTTTCCCAATAACCTATCATCAATACCGGGTTCATAATAGATTTTTTCAGATACTGCTGCTATATCTTTAAAACCAGCCTTCTTAAGGGTATTCAAATACTCCTGCTTTTCCATGGCTCCAGCGATACAACCCGCCCAGGCTGCAAAACTTTTTTTAATGTCTTCGGGAATCTCTCCTTCAGTTACTAAATCAGAAATAAGTACCCTACCCCCAGGCTTTAAGACTCTAAAGGCTTCTTGATAAGTTCTTAATTTGTCAGGTGATAAGTTAACGACACAGTTGCTTATAATCACATCAATAGAGCTGTCCTGTACTGGAAGATTTTCTATCTCTCCCAACCTGAATTCCACATTCTGATACCCGAATTGATGAGCAATTTCTCTGGCCTTATTGACCATATCTTCAGTCATATCCACACCTATCACCAGTCCTTCGGTACCCACTTTTTTGGAAGCTAGAAATACATCTATACCGCTACCTGAACCCAGGTCTAAAACAGTTTCACCTTCTTTTAATTCTGCCAGGGCAGTAGGATTGCCACAGCCTAAACCTAAATTAGTAGAGAGAGGCAGGCTTTTTAGCTCTTCTTCGGAGTAACCGATATTCTTTGCCTGTTCTATCACACCCAATCCGCAGGTATCACTGCAAGAACAACAGGAGCTTCCCTCTCTGGCTATTTGAGAATATCTTTCTTTTACGAATTCCTTTAGGTTCTCTGCTTCTTTTTCACTTTTCATTTTAACCGCCCTTTTACAGGCATATCGGTTGTCTGATTATAGTCACCAGTTTTTCTGGAATAGTTCTCCGCGGGTCACTTAAATATATTTCATGATGTAATCCACAAAGCTCATAACCTTTCTCTTTAATGAAATTATGGAGTTTTTCTATGGTTGGACCCTCTTCGGAATAGGGACCTATATAGATTACTTGAGCAGCTCTGCCTTCACTATATTGTTCAAATCTTACTTTCTCAAGTGCTTTAAGGTTCTTTTTCTTAATTACCTGTTTTAGTGCTTCTTCAAAAAGTTCTTTGGTAATAAAAGGTGGCTGCATAATCATTGCTGTCCATTTCCACATTTCCTTATTCCCCTGGCTGAAGTAACTCATATCATCTGCCCACCATAGCCCTTCCAGAGGCATTACCGCATAATCTATAGCTGCTTCTCCTTTTTTAACCATAAATTTCAGAGTATAGGACACAGAGTATAAAACTTCAATAGCATCCCGGTAATCCTGCGAAATATTCGGATCCCCGACTCCGTCAATCATCAGGTAATTCATTTCAGGAACATCAACTATTTCTATCTCCTTTTTGGTAGGACTATACAAATACTTAAGTTCTTTTTTAAAATCAACTTTTACCATACTTTCACCTCGTATATTTTATAAGTGTTAACAAAATAATTATAGATTAATTACCTTAAGTTTATAGCCTATAATAACGCTTTTTTACCTATGAATCAACTCCTTTTACTCAAACAGTTCCTGATAAAAAGTTTATAATTATATATAAATATTTGGTAACTGCTCAGGTAGATAGGCCGTAGGCAGTTAGCCTGTAGGAAGCCTAACAGGTTGTAGACTGTTAGGCTGTAGCCTTCGGTCTACAACCTAAACAACCTGAGTTGTACAATATTGAATAAAACCGTTGGAGGTTTAATATGGAAAATAATAACTCTGAACTTGTATATGAAAAATATTTGAAATACCTAAACCCTTCACTTGCACGGTTGATGAAGGTTTCGGGCTGCGCTAACCTGGAAAGTGAAGCTTCGGGCTGCACCATCTATGATAACTCAGGTAACCGCTATCTGGACTGCCTTGGTGGGTATGGGGTATTTAATTTTGGACATCGTCACCCCAAAATTGTTAGTGCTATTATTAACCAACTGAATAAGATGCCCCTTTCCGCCAAAATATTCTTAAACGAGCCGCAAGCTAATGCTGCTGAGATGTTAGCCCAACTAACCCCAGGTGATTTACAGTACTCCTTTTTTGGAAACTCAGGCACAGAGGCTGTGGAAGGTGCTTTAAAATTAGCCCGACTTTATACCAGAAAACCACACATCATCGCCACTTGCAATGGATACCATGGTAAAACTTTTGGTTCATTAAGTGTTACTGGACGGGATGTTTTCAGAACTCCCTTTGAACCTCTCCTGCAGGAGGTAACCTTTATTCCCTTCGGAGATGCTAACGCCCTAAAAGAAGCGATAACCGAAAAAACTGGAACCTTTATAGTTGAGCCTGTTCAGGGTGAAGGTGGGGTAATTGTCCCCCCAGCTGGATATTTGACTGCAGTGAGAGAAATTACTAAAGAGAAAGGAGTTATCTTTATTGCCGATGAGATACAAACCGCAATGGGTAGAACAGGTTATAATTTTGCCTGTGAAGAAGAAGGAGTAGGTCCTGATATTATGGTGTTAGCCAAAGCCCTGGGTGGTGGTATTTTACCCGTGGGGGCTTTCCTCGGTACTCCAGAAGTCTGGAATGCCTTTGAACCTGTCCCTTTAATACATACCTCCACTTTTGGCGGCAATCCTCTGGCAACTACCGCAGTCCTGGCTGCTCTTAAGGTTCTGGTGGAAGAAGATATCGCGGAAAAAGCTCGTATAAGCGGTCTAAAACTAAAAAACGAGCTTCAAAAAACTGCCAATGAATTTCCAGCTTTCATCAAAGAGGTCAGAGGAAAAGGTTTGTTTCTGGGCGTAGAGTTTGTAGATGCCGGATATGCCGGTTCAACTATGATGAAAATGGTGGAAAACGGGGTAATTGTGGCTTACACCCTGAACAACCCGAAAGTCATCCGAATAGAACCCCCTTTAATTATAACCGAGGAGGAAATAATCACTGTGGGTGAAGTTTTCCGAAAAGCGGTTTCTGAAACCGTAAAACTATTAGGAGGTTATTGATGCCCATAGTTATAGAAGATATAGAAATTAAAGGTGATTCCAAAAAAATATTTGAAATAATAATGGACTTAGAAGCATATCCTCAATACATGAATGCTGTCAAGAAAATTGAAATAGTAGAAAGAGGTGAAGGATATGTGCTTTCAAAGTGGACAATATCAGCCTCAGGAATAACTCTGCGATGGACAGAAAAAGATACCTATGACCTGGAAAATCTTACAGTTAACTATAAACTTACCCAGGGCGACATTTCTAAATTTGAAGGTTATTGGAAAGTAATAGCTGTGGCTGAAAATTTAAACAAAGTGGAATTAAAAATTGATTTTGATATTGGTGTCCCTATGCTGGAAGCGTTTGTTGGTCCGATGGCTAAGGCGGTAGTTACCCAGAATGCTAAAGGGATGCTTTCAGCCTTGAAGGAGAAAATTGAAGGTGGTTTATGATGTAATCATCGTGGGGGCAGGACCTGCTGGAATATTCACCGCCTTAGAACTTTCAGAAAAAGCTCCTAACTTAAAAATTTTATTGCTGGAAAGAGGTCCCTCTATAAAAAACCGCTCCTGCCCGATGAATGAAAAAGGAGTTTGTATTTTTTGCAAACCCTGTCAGGTATTATCGGGTTTTGGCGGAGCTGGAGCCTTCTCAGATGGAAAGCTCACTTTTAGTCAGGATGTTGGGGGCCATCTTTCCAGGTATATACCCGCCCAGGAACTGGAAATCTTATCCAAAAAAGTTGAGGATACTTACCTTAAATTCGGTGCTCCAGTAGAAAGAGTGTATGGTTTGGACAGTGAAGCCACCCTGGAATGGGAAAAAAAGATATCGGTAGCTGGTATGAAGTTTACCCCTATGAAAATCAGGCATCTGGGTACTGACAATGCCTATAAAATATCTGCAGCTATGCAGGAATATCTTTCGCAATATGTAGATTTTCTGGACAAAACTGCTGTAAAAGAGATAATAGTTGAGGAAGGGAAAGTAATGGGGGTTATCACCGAAAAAGGAGAGGAGTTCCAAGCAAAATATGTGGTTTTAGCACCAGGTAGAGAAGGTTCCACCTGGATTCAAAAGGAAGCTAATAGGCTTAGCCTTCACCTGGAGAGAAACCCCGTGGATATTGGAGTTAGAGTTGAAGTAGAAGCCCCGGTTCTGGAACATCTAACCGATGTTTTCTATGAAGTAAAACTGCAAAGGTACTCCAAGCCTTTTGAAGATAAAGTAAGGACTTTCTGTATGTGTCCTTATGGAGAAGTCGTACAGGAGTGCGCTGACCACACCATTACCGTAAATGGACATAGCTATGCTTATAAAAAAACCCGCAATACTAACTTTGCTATACTGGTAAGCACCACTTTTACTGAACCTTTCAAAGACCCCATCGGTTATGGAAGGTATGTAGCCCGCCTGGCTAACCTGCTGGGGGGAAATATTATTATTCAAAGGTTGGGGGATTTACTTTCTGGAAGGAGATCCACCGTAGATAGAATCCGGAGTTCCCTCGTGGTTCCAACTTTAACTACTGCCACTCCTGGAGATTTAAGTTTTGTCCTACCTTACCGTCATATGACCAATATTCTGGAAATGCTTAAAGCCTTTGACAGTATTGCTCCCGGTGTTTATTCTCCCTACACTCTGCTTTACGGGGTGGAGGTTAAGTTCTACTCTTTGAGAATGGATTTGAGTCCCGACTTGGAAACCAGGATAGAAGGTCTTTTTGCTGCCGGGGATGGCGCGGGTATAACCCGAGGATTGGTTCAATCTGCGGCATCAGGTATAATAACAGCTAAATCTATCCTTCGTCGGGAAGGATATGAGTCTTTAAATAACTAAGGAGTAAAATAATGTCTGATATTAAAAATAAAATCCTGGTTCTCATCTGCGATGGTATGGGAGATAGGTTAACCAACGGTTATACCCCCTTAGAAAAAGCCTATAAACCCAACCTGGATTTCCTGGCTTCTCAGGGCGTACTGGGTATAATGGACCCTATTGCTCCAGGTATTAAACCGGGTAGTGATACCTCGCACCTGGCAATTCTCGGTTATGACCCTTATAAATACTATACAGGCAGAGGACCTTTTGAGGCTATCGGCATCGGTATGGAGGTTAAAGGGGGAGACATTGCCTTCAGATGTAACTTTGCTACTTCCACGCCCGAACTGATAATCAAGGACCGCCGGGCAGGCAGAATCAGTGAAGGAACTTCCCTTCTAACTGAAACAATAAACAACCTGGAAATAGATAACATTAAAATCATGTTCAAGGAATCGGTAGAGCATCGTGCAGCTCTGGTACTTCGCGGAGAAGGGTTAAGTCCTTTTATATCAGATACTGACCCTCACCTGGAAGATTCCTCAGTTTTAGAAGCAAAACCCCTGGACAACTCACTTGAATCCTTAAAAACTGCCAATATTATTAATAAATTCACCAGGCTTTCTTACCAACTTCTTTCTAAGCATCCAGTTAATAAAGTAAGACAACAAAAGGGAGAAAATCCAGCCAACATAATTCTTGTACGAGGAGCAGGCTTGGTTCCATATCTTCCCTCCTTTGAGGAAAAATACCATCTACAGGGAGCTTTTATTGCTGAAGTTGGGCTTATTAAAGGAATTGCTCGTCTCCTGAGTATGCATGCTCCGGACTTTACTTTTGCCACCGGCTCTTATGATACGGATATGAAACAAATGATATTAACTTCCCTGAATCTTTTAGAAAAATACCCTATAGTTTTTGTAAATATCAAGACCTGTGATTTACCCTCACATGACCGAAACTTTGAGATGAAAGTAAGGGCAATTGAAAGAATAGATGAAGCACTTGCTCCTTTAAAAGATTTTAAGGGTACTCTGGCTATTACCGCTGACCATTCCTCCCCTATTTCCGTAGGTGACCACTCAGCTGACCCGGTACCTCTTCTTATTTTGGGTGATGTAAGAAAGGATAAAGTTAACAGTTTTTCTGAGAGGGACGCTGCCCAGGGTGGATTAAACCGCATAAAAGGGGTAGATTTGATGCCTATTATCTTAGACCTGGCGGGTTATTCTGAAAAGTTCGGTGCTTGATTAATTGTCGGATGACTGATAGCAGGCCCAGAAAACAGAAAATTAATAGTCTGTTTAAAATATTGCTTATAATTGCCGGCACTATTTCCTTATTATTGGGGATTATTGGTATTTTTATTCCCCTTTTACCAACTACCCCCCTACTTTTATTATCTGCCTGGTGTTATTTAAGAAGCTCGGAAAAACTTTATCTCTGGCTTATGCAGAACCGAATTTTCGGGAGGTATATCCTAAATTATCAGGAAGGTAAAGGAGCACCGCTGTATTTTAAAACCTTTACCCTTATTATCCTCTGGGGAACTATTATTTACACTGCTTTTTTTGTGCTTAACCATAGCCTGTTGAGATGGTTGCTTTTAATAATTGCTATCTCGGTAACGGTTCATATTTATCTTATTCCTACCTCCCGGGATAAATGATGAATATATCATTCAAATTGAACTTGGAGGTTTAAATGAATAACATTTTGGTTGTATATTACTCACTGGAAGGAAACACAAAATTCATTGCTGAAATATTAAAAGAGGTTTTATGGGCTGATTTGTTGGAGTTAAAACCTGAAAATGAGATAAATTCTCGGGGAATAATGAAATATCTCTGGGGTGGAAGACAGGTTTATATGAGAGTAAAACCAGCTTTGTTACCTTTTACCTTAAACCCTTTTGATTACGAAACCCTTTTCATTGGAACTCCTGTCTGGGCCTGGACCTTTGCTCCACCTCTTTGGACCTTCTTTTCTCAGGTAAAACTTAAGGGAAAAAATATAGGTTTATTTTGTACCTCTGATGGAAGTAGGGGTAAAACCCTGGAAAACATGATTAGCTCCCTTGAAGGTAACCATTTTCTGGGAAAAGAAGAGTTTGTAAGTGTCCTGACTAATAAAGAAAAGAATAAATTAAAAGCTATAGCCTGGGTGGAGAAACTACTTCTATCAAAAATTAATACCTGAACATGAGTTCTTATTTACCGAAAATACCAGTAGTGAATATTCCAGGTAATTGGTCCCAACCCGAGAGGACGATAATTTACCAGGTTGTTCTTATGAACTGAAACACCCACAGTATAGAATAGCGGAAATATAGGTAATTCATCACTTACCTCTTTTTGTACGAGAGAAAGCAATCTTCTTCTTTCTGCTTCGCTTAGTTCCATTTCCGCTTTTTTCAAAGCATTGGTAACTTCCGTATTTCTATAACCGTAAATATTGGAACCTAACCAGTTATTTTTATTAGTGGGTATCTGGTCTTCCCGCCACACAGTTTCACCCATAAATAGTGGCTCAAAGGGCATAGCTAATAAAAGCATAGAAGGCCAAGCTCTCATGGTGTAGTGAGTTCTGCTGAAAAAGACAGTTGAAGGTAGGTTGCGGATTAGCATCTCTACCCCAACGTCTCTCCATTGTTGTTGGATGAATAGTTGTATTCTTTCTCTAAGCGCATGCCCGGAAGTAGTTCTAAGTTCCACCGATAGCCTTATACCATCTTTAACCCGAATTCCTCCAGGCCCTACCCTCCAACCAGCTTCCTCCAGGAGGTTACGAGCTTTTTCAGGGTCAAAATTATATCTGGTAAGCACAGTGCCATCGTAAGCCCAGTGACGGGTGTTAAAAAAGCTATGAGCCAGTTCCACTCTATTTCCGTAGAATTCCCTGATAATCTTTTCGCGGTCAAGACTATAGGCTAAGGCTTTTCTTACACGCAGGTCAGATAAAATTGGATTATCCAGGTTGAAAGCAATATGCTCTACCAAAGTACCCGGTGAAAAAAACACCCTAAGGTGAGCTGGAGGCCTGGCTTCCAGAGCCAGAGCCTGGTCAAAAGTTATACCCATAATAGCGACATCTACGGTTCTTCCAGAAATTGTATGTGCTAATAAGGCTGTGGTATCGGGTATGAAACGTATTATTAACCTATCAGTAAGCGGATTACCCCAGGCATAAAAAGGATTTCTTTCCATAACCATATGCATGCCAGGTCTCCAATCTAATATACGATAGGGACCCATACCGATAGGTTTTCGCGAAAGGTTTTCATCTCTAACAAAATGGTCAATTATTCCAGTGTCTTTCATTTTGCGGAATGCTGGTTCCAGGTGTCCCTTAAAGTAAAGTCCTCCTCCGGGAGGCATGATGTTAGCCCTCCAATCAATTTCATTATAATAAAATTTGATTTGATGCTGATTTAACACCTCAAAGCCGCGAATGCCATATCCACCCGAGCCTTTGGTCAGGTCAATTTTTTCCTCTATAACCCGTGACCTTACCGGAGTTTGAGGGTCCATAAATACAGCAAAAGCATAAGCCCATTCATCAATTGTAGCCTTATTACCATTACTCCATAAAAGATTCTCTCTTATAGTAAAAGTTAATTCCATCTGTCCACTACCGGTTATTTTCCATTGACCGTTTTCCACCGAAGGTATATCTTTGAGGTAACCTGGATAAAGAACCCAGTTTTCACCCCTACCAATAGCGGGGATATTTATGGCTCCGAGCAGGTGGTGCATAGCTGTGGTAAAACCTGTCCAGGTACTTAAAGTATCCGGCTCGTGGTTCATTACTATGTTTAATCTGCTTCCAGTTTTAGGGGGATAAATTAAGGAGTGTAAGCCATAAGCAAATTCCCCCCGAGTAGAACGAGCATTGGCTGCTACCAATCTACCAGGCCTATAGGTTAAGAACTGGTGCTCAGGATAGTAAGCCAGAGTTAAAAAGCCTGCGGCCCAACTGGGAATTGCATGTTCATCGTTTGACCAGAAAACATATTCTTCAACTTTGTTAGCTTCATTACCCAGACCTTTGGCTATTCCCAGGATTACTGCAAGTTCGGCTCGGGAGAGTGAGCGTTCAGGTTTGAAAGTACCATCAGGATAGCCTTGCATCAATTTTGCCTGATAAACAGCCTGAATATAAGAATTCGCCCAATGAGTAGGTGAAACGTCTTTAAAAGGAAGGTGGTTGGTAATATTGGGGGAAGGAAGTTTTCGCGCCCGGGCAATCAACACCGCAACCTCAGCTCTATTAATAAAAGCATTGGGTCTAAAAGTGCCATCGGGGAAACCTTTAAGGTAGCCCTGCTCTCTTAAACGGGTGATTTCAAATTCAAAACTATGACCTATACTGTCTTTGAAAGCAATTTGCGAATAAACCTCTGGTATATTTTTAACCTGTCCCAGAGGTACTAAAAATAAAATTATTAATAGAAGAGTAAATACTCTCTTCATTTTCAGTGTACCTCCTGAATTATTTAGGGTTTTGGGACGGGTAAGTAATATACCTTTTCCCATAGAAGGGCTATATGTGCCCGAAGATATTATTATGTATGTTTTATATTATCACAATATTTTGTAATGTCAAGAAGATTGACAAACTGTTGTTAAACAGTATTAAGTCGGATAATAAAGTATCAGAAAAAACGATATCACTACGAGCTCTTCGGGCTCTTTAGATGTCATTTTGTTTGTCTCTACGACGGACAAAACCCCGTGACAGACTTATCTCTTGCCCTAAGGAGAAAATATAAGGTTGCCACAGACATTATGGGTCTGGGCAATGGCCCCAACTCACTCTATGCGAAGAGCCGATCAAGGAGATGCAGCAAACCCATCCTTATAAATAAAGAAATAGTCCCCAATTAATAGTTGAAACTTCACCACAACTTTATGATAAAATTACCTATTAAGGAATATAAAATGAATAAAACCCTTTTAAATATTTTAGCCTGTCCCCAATGCAAATCATCTTTGAGCCTTGTAGTGGAAGAGGAAAGAGATGATGAGGTTATAACTGGTTCGCTTACCTGCACCAAATGCGGTCTCGTTTTTAGGATTATAGAAACTATCCCTGCTTTTATTTAATCAACTTAAAGAAATAGTTATACTCAAGAATATTTTACCGGCTATTTTACAAGGTTGACCCTCTTTGCCACATTATTTATCAATATCTTTCCAGAGGAAAAAACCAGAGAATTGAATCTCCAACATTTATACTGCTAAGGTGTAGGAACTGACCAATACTATTTTTTCGGTAAAATCTGTGAGTATTCTGCCAGGTGCCCCTTTTAGATATTCTGATTTTCACAGTTTCGTTATTTTCAAATTGAAGTATTAAGAATTCCTCGTGTATTGATGAACCCCATTTCCACTCTTTAACTCTATGAAAATTGCCTCTCTGTTTATTTAGAGAAATAGGTTTTTTATTAATCTCATACCAGTAAATAGGAATTAAACCTATGCTTTTTCCCGAATACTTATTTATTATTTCTTTACATTCAAAAAGAAGGTCTTCGGTTAGGGGTTCTTTAATATAAAGGATTCCCTCTCTTTCCCAACAGTAACAATCTCTTTTTAAAAGGAACTCTTTTATAGCAGTAAAAAGTTTTTCTACCTCCCTTAATAGGCTGGAGCAAGAGCTTACTGAGGGTTTTCTCTGGAAAAGATGGTAAAGAGCATATTCTTTGAATGTTATAGTAGAATTTGTTTTAACCCAATCCTGATACAGGTTGACCACCGATACTTCCCAGGCGGGGAGATTAGGTATAAGAAAAGGGTCATCAGTTATTTTGAATGCTTCGTTTATTTTAGAAAGTAGGCTCAGCTTTGCATTCAACCGGTTAACATCTTCTACTTTCAATAAGTATTCATTTTTTTTCTCTTCCTTAAAACCACTCTTTTCCAGATTATTCAGGTGATGGGAGATACTTTTTATCTTCTTTTCAATTTCCTTTTTTTCGCGGAGATAATTCTGGACAATTATTTTATTTAAAATTGCCAGCGAATTTCTAATTTGGTTTTGGGTAATAGGCTGGGTAAAAGTGGATTCAGCAATGATTTGGAATAAACTGCGATAATCCGATATAAAAACTGAGGTGGCACTGGTCCGGGTAAGGTTCTCCATTTCTTCTTTTAGACTTGGAATTAAGGAGTAAAAAGATTCAGAAATTTCATTATTCAGAAAAGAGCTATGTTTCAAAAAAGATTCTGAAATAGCATAAATATGATAACCACCAAAAGAAAGGATAAGGTTACCCGCACAACATTTGTTTTCTATTAACTCTCTATATTTATCCTGCCCTTTTTTTATTTTAAGGAAAACCACAGGAATTTTCTGAGTTGAGAGAATATTTTTACCGTGTATAAGCATTTCATATAAGGCAATCTTGAAATAGGTTGCGGTGGTAAAAGAGTGATCCCATAAAGATAAATCGTTTCCTGGCCTTCTTGTTTCAGAGGGGAAGAAGGTATAAACGGATTTTATTACCTGGGTTATCTGACTCCTAATCTCTTGAATACTTTCTTTTTTAAATGCCCTGTTAATTTTTTTCCATAAACTAAAACGGTACTCATCAATTATATCCGTAAAAACCAATAATTCTTGTCCGAAAGGCGTGGAAAAGTAGGTTTTATCTTTTGCTTGCCTGGAACTATCCAGAAGAAACCCTTTTTCTTCTTCGGAAACCCTTTGGTCAGCCAGCCTTAGAAAGGTAATTACGGGATTCTTATGGTTAAATGAGCATTCTCTCTGACACCTTTCGCAACCATGGTGCGAACAGATTAAACTGAGCGGGTAAAATTCAAAGGGTGATAGCTTATTATTTAAGCTAGGAATGGTGATAGATTTTTTAAATATATACGGAATACTATCAGTAAGAGGTAATAAGGCATGCGTGTCTTCCTTTGGATTATCTATGGCTTTTGAATGAATAAAGTTAGTACTAAATTTGCCGATATCGTGCAATAAAGCAATAATTTCCAGGAAGAGTATTAAATCTTCTTTATTTTCCTGCTTTAGGCTTGTCTGAATTTCCATAGCTATTTTGTCTCCCTGTTATAATTATAATATCCTGTAAGTTGTTCTATTTAAATACTGGGGAGTCGTCTAATGGTAGGACGGGGGACTCTGGATCCTTTAGTAGTGGTTCGAATCCATTCTCCCCAGCCAGTTAAAATGATTTCAAAATCTTACACTATTGCCTTCCTTATTTTTCCTCCTTATCTTTTAGGGGTAGAATACGTTAGATAACCACGAGCCTTTCATGATTCCGCGATGACCCCCCACTTTTTTGTCACTGCGAGGGATGAAACCTGAAGCAGTCTCATCTCTTAACCTTATGATGGAAAACCTGAGATCGCCACGAGCCCTTCGGTCTCTCGCGATGACAAAGAATGGGAGATTCTGGATAGCCCCTACGGGGACAAATACCAAAGCATTCCAGAATGACAAGTAGAGAAGAGGAAAACCTGAGATTACCACACCCCGCACCTATTTAAAAAATTTCCAAAAGGTGCATGGCCCGTAAAGACGAAGAAGGTGACAGAGAAGGAGGAGAAATAATAGGATGGTCACAAACAGTTTAGGTTCTCTAAACGCTTTCTAACTTGCTTCTGCAACTACTAAAGTCTCAAAACAATATAAATTTTATTCTTTCTTAATGATAGAGGGCCGAAAGAAGGGATAAATTAAAATAAAAGTAACTTGCTTAATTTTATATTTTATCCTTATTCACTATTTACCCTGTTTATACTGTTAGCAAATAGTGAGAGAGAGAGATAGGAGAAGATACTGCTCCTACGCGTCTTTTAGATTTCAAAGGTATAATAATACTTTAATAGATTCATAGAAAAGTCTTGACTTTTGATGAAATAATGCCTATAAT